>DXZL01000160.1 GCA_019419725.1 Veillonella sp.
GCATTGTGTTGATGAATTTATCAACCATAGGGCTCTTGATACCAGCCAAGTTGTAACCAACACTCATGATGAATAGGAAACCATCTGGATCGCCTAAGCCTAATTCTTTAGAGATTAATTTTAATGCGAACCATGCTTTGATATATTCATCAGCAGCTTCATCACAGCTATATTCAGAAGACCATTCTACGTTGTATGCTTCGTCTACAGAGTAGATACAAGGTCTAGGAATACCTAGTTCTTCACCGTACATAATTTGTACAGTTTTTAATTCGATGCAACGAGCACCTGCGACATAAGATGCCACAATATTTTGTGCCAACTGTGTATTAGGACCTGCTGCTGGACCTACAGGATTTTCAATAGATTTACCAAACATTGGTAAACGTTGTTCATGATTGATACGATGAATTTTATTTACATTATAAATACGATTGTACATCTTGTACTCAGTCATAATGTGGTTCATCAATTTTCCGAAACTTACCGGATACATAATGTCACTCATAATGTCACACTCCTTTAAAGCGTTTGCGTTATGGGTTTAGTCGTTTCCATAAACCTTTAGATGTTGCTAAAACTTCGTTCATTACTTCAGCTTTATCGATGCCTTGTAATTTACGATCAATCATACGTGGTACACCATCACTAATAGTTGTTACCACATACATACCATTAGCACCGAATAATAAGTGACCATTGATATTATTTTCATCAAGTGGTGTTGGTGCCGCGTAATCAAGAACGATTACGTCAGCTGCGGCACCTTTTTTAAGGATACCTACTGTAGTGTCAAAGAATTCATTCGCCATTTTACGGTTGTTTTCAAATAGCATATGAGGAACTTCACCCCAGCCTACATATGGTTTATGTTGCTCATGTTTTACAAGACAATTTGCAACTTTGTAGGATTCGAGCATATCATTTGTATAGCCATCTGTACCAAGGCCAACTGTGATACCTGCCCCTAAAAGCTTCAAGATATCTGTTGTGCCTACTGCATTACCCATGTTACTTTCAGGGTTATGAACAACCTTAGCTTGAGATTCTTTTAATAATTCCACATCTTGATCAGTTACGTGTACGCAGTGACCAGCTATACTCTTAGGTCCTAAAATACCAGCTTCTACAAGTCGTCTTACAGGTGTCATGCCATATTTTTCTTTACTATCTGCCACATCTTCTGGGCCTTCAGCAACATGAACGTGATATCCTAACTTGTCTTCATTTTGTGCTTTCACATAATCTAATGTTTCAGGACTTAATGTAAAGGATGCATGTAAGCCCATCATAGCAGCGAGTCTAGATGGATCTTTTTTAGCCTCTTTACCAAAACGTACATTTTCTGCAACAGCGGCTTTCATCTGATCAACACCGTTACGGTCAGACACTTCATAGCACAAACAAGAGCGAACACCAAACTGTTTTGCTACATCTGCAATAATAGATAGGCTATTAACTGTTTCGCCATAACTTGCATGGTGGTCAAAAATAGTAGTTACACCATTTTCGATACAACCTAAATATGTAAGCAATGCGCTTGCCTTCACATCTGGAGCTGTCAGCTTATTATCTAAATAGAACCATAGGCCTTCTAAAATTTCACCAAAGTTTGTTGGTGCTGGACCTGGTAAGGATAAGCCTCGTGCAAGAGCGGAATAAATATGATGATGTGCATTAATAAAGCCTGGCATAATCAAACCACCATGAGCATCAATAACTTCTGCCTCTTTATATGTTTTGCATAATTCATCATATGCGCCAATATCAATAATCTGAGTTCCGTCAATAACAACAGCGCCATCATAAATGATAGGTCTATCAGTATCGCGAGTAATAACAGTACCTTTTCCTAAAATAATCATAGGGCACCTCCCCAACGAATCGTTGGATGCATACTTATAAATCTATATATTATTATAATACGATACGCGTGCCTGTTTTTCCTGCTATACCATCCTTAGATTTTTCTAATAATGTGATAATGGAAACACGGCCTTTTTTAGATTCTGCAAATGCAATGGCAGCTTCTACTTTTGGTTTCATAGAACCTTCTGCGAATTCACCTGCTGCTGCATATTCTTTAGCTTCTGCAACTGTGATTTCATCAAGCCATTTTTCATTTTCTTTACCAAAATTAATGGCTACTTTTTCAACCGCTGTTAAGATAACAAGTACATCAGCATCAATTTCTTGTGCTAACAAGCTACTAGTCCAGTCTTTATCAATAACGGCTGCTGCACCATGAAGTTCATTACCTTCTCTAGTTACAGGGATACCGCCACCGCCACAAGCAACGATTAATTGTTTACCTACTAAGCCTTTAATCGCTTCGATTTCGATAATTTCTTTAGGTGCTGGGGATGCTACTACACGGCGATAACCGCGGCCAGCATCTTCTTTTACAACATAATCGTAATTTTTTTCTGCATATTCAGCTTCTTCTTTAGTCATAAAGTGACCAATTGGTTTTGTAGGATTTTTAAAACCAGGGTCATTTTGATCAACCAGTACTTGTGTAACCATTGTCATGGTTGGTAAATGTTCAATACCACGATTTAGCAACTCTTCATGGAGCGCATTTTGTAAGTCATAGCCAATATATGCTTGGCTCATTGCTACACATACAGATAATGGAGTATTTGGTTGACCTTCTACTTCACGTGTCAACGCAGCCATCGCATTGTTGATCATACCAATTTGAGGGCCATTACCATGAGTTACTACTACATCACAATTGGCTTCTACTAAATCAATAATTGTTTTAGCTGTACTTTTTACGGCAATCTTTTGTTCTGGAAGGGAATTGCCCAATGCATTCCCACCTAGTGCTACTACAACTCTTTTTTTCATGTTATGCCTCATAACAAACTAATAAGAATAAAAAGGAGCCATCACCGCGGATGGCCCCTAAACTTTACTTTACGGTTGAACTCGATCAGTTCCCTTCCGCTCTAATTCTTTTAAAGTTTCTACAGGATTCTTAAATTTGCTTAAGAAGATCATCGCTGCAATAACATATGGTTTGTAGCTTGCTTCTTTATAAAGAGGTACGCGATAGCGATCAAATACTGTTGCGTCAACTTCGCCTTCTTCACAACTTACACCTGTAATATCTGCTGGTAAGCAATGTAAGT
>DXZL01000161.1 GCA_019419725.1 Veillonella sp.
TATCATTCCGTGCTAGCTCAGCACGCTCTTTTGTAAATGATGTCACTACATAAGGGCCAGTACCAATAGGACCTTCCTTCGCAATATCACGACCACTTGCCTCAGCAGTTACATCCATAATAAGGAACAATGGATCCCCCAACAAGTTTGGCAAATTATAATAAGGTTTATCTGTCTTGATCGTAAGTTCTTGACCATTAGCCATCATTTCTGTGTAATTAAAGAATGTTTTTGCCCGTTTACTCTTCGCAAAGGTTCGTTCCAAAGACGCCTTTACGGCCTCAGCAGTAAGGGCATTACCGTTAGAGAACTTAACCTTATCGTTGATGGTAAAAGTCCAGGTCAGCTTGTCATCACTTTGTTTCCAAGATGATGCCAACCATGGTTTGACATTCATATGATCATCAAACTTGGTGAGTGTTTCGCCAACACCGTACCGTACAACAGCCCAGCTAAAATAGTTTTCTGTTGGTTCCAAGGTACCCGCAAAGCTAATTGCCCCTACCTTTAATACATCATTAGATGAATCGGAGGATTGATTTATGCAGCCTACAGTACCAAGGACCGTAACACCCAGCATCATGCTAATCAGTAACGCCTTACGTAATCCTTTCATTTACACACCTAACCTTTCTCTATATGTATATCACTTCATATGAGCATATTCCAATTATACCCATGGGGGTATGTTACTTAGTCAACTATACTATATATTTAGTGTTAACACAATCATTTCTAAGAAAATTTTCGATATAATTATATATATGAGAAAATCTGTATAGATACGTAACATACAAAAATAGCAGTTAGCTCTAAAGCTAACTGCTATTATATATGTACCTATTGTATTTTACCCATATTAGTAGGCGAATCCTCTAGTCGAATACACTAGGCGATCGCTACAATGAGAAGTCGGATACGTTGTGTCAAAGTCCTATGCTTCTACAGCCGCTTCTTCTAAAGTAAGTGGCTTATGATCTTGGCCAATTTCAAAGATGGAGCTCAATAGAACTTTTGTATAAGGATGCTTCGCATCAGCTAAGTGGAATGCATCTAATTCTTCAACGATAGCCCCTTTGTACATTACGACCACCTTGTGGCACATAGTACGAATGAACGCAATATCATGAGCGATAAATAGATATGTTAAATTTTTCTTCTTTTGTAAACGCGCTAGTAAATAGGCAATGGAGTCTTGTACGGACACGTCTAGAGCGCTTGTTGCCTCATCTAGAACAAGGATTTCAGGTTCAAGTACAATGGCACGAGCAATGGCCACGCGTTGACGTTGACCACCAGACATTTCATGAGGATAACGATCCATGAACTCGCGAGGTAGATCTACCATTTCAAGATAATCACCAGCAATCTGTTCTTCTTTTCCTTTTTCTAGAAGACCAAAGTTGTATAGTGGCTCAAGAATAATATCTTTTACCTTCATACGCGGATTAAACGCTGCAGATGGATCTTGGAATACCATTTGAATTTTCTTGCGGTATTCTTTTGTTTCCTCAGAGTTCATATGTTGAATCTCTACACCATCTACATAAATCTCACCTTCTGTAATAGGCAGCATCTTCATGATCATACGAACCAAAGTCGTTTTACCAGAGCCAGATTCCCCTACAATCCCAAGGGACTGGCCTTTTTCTAAAGTGATATTAATCTTCTTACACGCTTCTAGCTCACCACCAGTAGGAAGCGGGAATCGTTTACATACATTTTTTAATTCTACAGCGTAGTTAGTCAATGTAACGACCTCCTCCCAATGTTGGTACCGCATCTTTTAATTGTTTCGTATATTCATTAGATGGATTTTCCAAAATGTCTTGAGGCGTACCAGCATCTACGACACGACCTTTTTTCATAACGATAATATAGTCGGATATATAGGCCGCTACACCAAGGTTATGCGTAACCATTACGATAGCAGAATTATGCTCTTTAGCAAGTTCTAGCATTTGCATAACAACTTGTGATTGTGTTGTTACATCTAAAGCAGATGTAGGTTCATCACCAATTAATAACGCAGGATCCATCGCTAATGCCATAGCAATGCCCACACGTTGGCGTTGACCACCAGATAATTCGTGAGGATAACGACGTAATATATCTGCCCCATTAGGAAGAGAAACAGATTCTAATAACTCAATTGCTCGTCGATCACATTCATCATTGGTAATTTCCACATGAGATTTAAATAACTCTCTAAACTGTTTACCAATGCGAACTATTGGGTCTAAAGCACTACCACTATCTTGGAAAATCATGGCCATATCTTTACCACGTATGGCTCTCCATTCTGACTTAGATAGGGTGCGAAGATCTTGACCATTAAAGATCATGGTACCATCTGTGACCTCACCACCTATAGGCAACAAACCCATGAGGGCACGGATCACGGTAGTTTTACCGGATCCAGATTCCCCTACAATGGTCAATACCTTACCGCGTTCCAAGGTAAAGTTTACATCCATAACAGCAGGCACACCTTGGTACGCGATGTTAAGGTTCTCTACAGTTAGTATGTTTTCTGCCATTATAGCTCCTTACTATTTTGTAATTTTGTTAGTAATCCAGTAGTAGTCACTTGGGTACATTACAGCACCTTTCAAGTAAGAACCAGTAACGATATTAGTTTTAGGGTAACCTAAGAACAATGCAGCACCATCATTCATCAATAATTGTTGAATTTGAATTGCATAGTCACGACGTTTTGCAGGGTCGAATTCAGTTTCAGCAGCATCTAACAATTGGTCAACTTGTGGATTGGAGTAACCAGAACCGTTTTGTGGGTTGGAACCATTGTCATTTGTATGCCAGTAGTTAGCCAAGAACCAGATTGGATCGCCTGTATTAGCCGTTACGATATTGGAGATAAGCATGTCATAGTCGCCGTCTTGACCCATTTTATCAATCAAGTTATAGTCAACCGTTTTAATTTTCATGTCAATACCAACTTTTTTGAGGTCAGCTTGAACAGCTTCTGCATAAAGTGGCAATTCAGCACGAGAATTATATACTACGAAGTCGAATGTTAATGGTTTACCATCTTTATCAAGGATGCCATCACCATCAGTATCTTTCCAACCATCTTCTGCTAATAATTGTTTAGAACGTTCAGGGT
>DXZL01000162.1 GCA_019419725.1 Veillonella sp.
ATGATTCATAACACGGGCCTCGTCAACGAAGACGCGTCCATTGGTATCATCTTCCCGCTCCTCTTCTCCATTGCCATCATCCTCGTCAGTCTCTATAGCGGCAATGCACACCTTGACGTAGATACAGCACTTCTAGGGGAAATCGCGTTCGCTCCATTCGACAGATGGATTGTAAACGGCACCGACTTAGGTCCTGTATCACTATGGATTTCCCTTGGGGTAGCGGTCATCAACCTCGTATTAGTTATGCTCTTCTACAAGGAATTGCAACTATCTACCTTCGATCCACTATTAGCAGGGCTTTTTGGCTTCATGCCCGCCCTCATCCACTATGTTCTCATGACCATGGTATCCCTTACCGTAGTGGCCTCCTTCCAAGCGGTAGGTGCCATCCTCGTTATTGGCCTCATGATTGGGCCTGCGGTTATCGCTTATTTATGGACGGACTCTGTGAAAGCCATGCTAACTAGCAGTATCATCATCGGCATTATCTGTGCCGTCATAGGTACGGAAGTTGCTTTCACCCTAGACGTATCTATTGCAGGCGCTATCGCAACGACGATCGGTATCGCTTTATTAATTGCCGTTATTTGCACGCCAAAGACGGGCTATATCGCAACCTATCTTCGGCAACGTCACTTACGTCGTCACTATCGAGAAACGATGATGCTCTGCCACATCTATACTCATATGAATACACCTGTAGCGGCCATTGAAAATGGCATTGGCACCATTCATGAACACTTGAATTGGAAACCAGACTATACACACCAAGCCGCATCACACCTAAAAAAACAAAGTCTGTTGTATGTGACAAATGGGTACTACATGCTCACCGATAAAGGGGTGGCACAAGTAAAAGAAATCATTTAATTAATTTTATTTGATGAATGTTAATTAGACTCCTTCAAAAATACATATTTTCCCAACAAAAAAGAAGCTGAAATCAATGCAACTCTGCAAGATTTCAGCTTCTTATTTTGTATTTAATTATATGGCTAGAACACAACACGCATCTGATACCACTTAGCACCGCCGTGATCAGATACAGATTCACCTTCATTTACAAAACCAAACTTGGCGTAATAATGAATCTTTTCTTCCTTACAAGTTAGAATAACTCCCTTACGTTTTTCTTCTCTCGCAAGGTTGATGAAAGCCCCAATTAACTTACCCCCTACGCCGCGATTCCGATACTCTGGCAATGTGTTTAATCCAAATATCATCTGCCATGCTCCATTAGGGTTATGTAAGGAAGCATCGGCGAACATCTCATCCGTTAAAATTTCATCATCAGATACAAAACCATCGATAAAACCGATTGGCGTATCCCCGTCAAAGGCAATTAAAAACTGTCCCGCATAATGGTCTAATCTTTCTTTAAAGGCCTCACGAGGGGCCGCCTCAGCAGGAGGAAAACAAGTCGCTTCTATATATGTCACTAAATCTAAATCAGCAGTTGTCGCTTTTCGTATTAATATATCCATATCCTTCTCCATCGTATCTACATATCGGTTTTAGTATATACCGTTTACATAATAAAGGCTACACGTAACGCTATGTATGTGTAGCCTTTTATTAACAATGTGACCACTTACTTGCTATACAGATTATCCGACCAATTATCTTTTTGTATATTTAGGTACGTTCCGATACTGCATCGGCAATGAATCTTCTTTAATTTTAAATCCATGTTTCTCGTAAAATGGAGCATTCTTACTTTCACCAATCATAACATTAATGTACAAATACGACTTGTAAGCCTCTTTCACCATTTCTAGCAAATGACCAGCAATACCGCGTCCATGATAATCAGGATGAACCAGCACATAATTGATGAAGCATACCAACTCGCTATCATCCATGACACGAATAAGACCAACTAAACGGTCACCATCCCAAGCAGAAATCACACGAGACGAATTCATTAGGGCCTTATGCAATCGATCAGGATATTTACCTACCACCCAACGAACAGATAGAAATAAATCTGCCACTTGCTGAGGCGTAAAATTTCGCTCTTCTGTATACGTAATCTCCATAAAAGCTCCTTCTAAAAATTATAGAACCACCAATGGATATAATACTCTACAATTATTTTCTCCCATGTGGTTTATGTTGAAAGATTTCTTTTACAATCCCTTCACCAACAATATTGCCACTTTCCATAATAAGGAACTCGGTACCTGCTTGTAGAGCAGAATAATCTACGATTTCATGTACTGGTAAAGTGTTAGCTTGAATTGGTTTATCAAAGATAACATCTTCACCATCAATAAAGTTTACACCTAACAGCTGTTCAGAGCCTTTTATAACAAAATGAGGGCAATACTTTCCATTATTCAAATTCGGTGGAGTTCTCCTCTTCTTGCTGAAGAAAGTAACTGTACAGCAAATAGTAAAATCTAAATCGCTCATATTAGCCCTCATCAACTATATATACCATATCACCTTTAAAGTATATGTTCATTATACAATGTACGGGATCCCCTTCGGTCCGTAACCAACCTTGGAATACTGCTCGGCCCCAGTTATAGGTCTCCGTAATGACCTCGAACTCACTTTCACTATATTCCTGCTGATACTGAGGTAACTCAATCCTTTTACCTGTGAAAGTATCTAATATTGTACTATTAAAGACGAGAATTTCTAGATCATCAACATCACATTTCTCAAATACAATCTTAGCCTTATGAGTCTGTTCAACACCATTCTCATAAGAAAAAATATAGTCAAATGTAAAGATTAAACTATCATCTACGTATTCTATTTTCTGTACCCTTGCATCGTGGAGAGAATATTTGGGATACTCGCCAAAAGACCTTGTTATATTCATAGGACCTCTATTTTCAAACAACTGTTTAACCAAAATCTATAACTTAAAATCAGTATACCAATTTTTTTGTATAACATAAAAGGGGCTGTAACAAAACAGCCCTCAATCATTAACATTTAAATACCTAAAGTAAAAACCTCTTTATAAAATGCTATCATGTCTTTTGCATATTTCGCGGACCGAGGAATGCCCAATCTTTTATAATAGTCAGCTACTATCTCTTGATGATTCTTCAAGAGGTCAAATTCAATTATATACAAACCAATACTTGTTA
>DXZL01000163.1 GCA_019419725.1 Veillonella sp.
ACTTCATCACGCATAGTTTAGAGCCCCTTTCTTTGTCAACCTAGGTTTACAATTCGATTGTACAAGTGTACCCTATAAAATGCAAGGATTATTTAAAATAATTAATGGTATAATACATGTAGTATTAAGTTATACCTTATGTAAAAGATAACAATAGTATAGTCTATCATTATCTGGGGAGATATATGCAACAATTTACATTAGAAGAAAAAAATGAAGTTCTAGAGAACCCATTTATCCATATTCACAGAAAACTTGATGTTCTATTAAACATAGGCAAGTTACTTATGGAATGTGGTGCTGATACAAATCGGATCATTGAAGAGATGTTAAAAGCTGCCACATTTATGGGTATTCCTCATAATTACTTAAACATTCATATTTCATATACCACCATCATGGTAAATCTATTACACAAAGAACGGTCCATAACGGTGTTCAGAAAAACACCAGTTCATGTTCCCAATATGGCCATGATCAATGCCGTATCTAAACTCACATGGCGCGCCTTCGAACGACATTACTCGCTCACAACCTATGAGCAGCTCATTTCAAAATTAGATTCTACTATTCCTGTATATCCTGATTGGATAAAGGGTATTGCATGTGCACTAGGTTCTGCAGGGCTCGCCTTTCTATATAGTGGTGATATGATAGCTTTTATAGTAACAATTATTTGTTCTCTAATCGGCTATTTCACACGTACTCTATCCGTGCGTTTAGGCTGTAATGAGTATGTAGGTATTGCATTAGGTGGATTTGCCGCTATGGTTTCTGCCTACGGTTTCTATTCACATATTGAACAGGATTCATTAGTTTATGTTCTTGTATGCTGTACCTTATTTATGATTCCAGGGGTACCTCTTATTAATGCCGTCATTGATACAATAAACAATCATATCTTATCGGGTATTACACGAGCCATTAGAACAATTCTCATCGTAGGTAGTATGACCTTAGGTATGGCCATGGCCTTATACTTTAATCCAATGCCTGCATTTAGTTTTGTAGACATTAAACCTCATGTACTATCCATTGAACAGATTATAGGTTCTTTTATGGCCGCTGCGTCATTCGCTGTTTTATTTAATGCTCCTGTACGCCTCTTGCTCTCAATCGGTATTGGCGGTGTATTATGTGTCTTTATTCGCAATTTACTAGCTGTTGAATTGGGATTCTCTATTGCTGGGGCCACCTTTGTAGGGGCCGCCGTGATGAGCATTATTTATGTAAAAGTTTCTACC
This sequence comes from Veillonella sp., assembly GCA_019419725.1. Classification (GTDB taxonomy): domain Bacteria; phylum Bacillota; class Negativicutes; order Veillonellales; family Veillonellaceae; genus Veillonella. Next base: position 1,245 of record DXZL01000163.1, read on the forward strand.
TGGCTTAAAACATCTAGTACGATCATTATCGTTCCGTCTGCTATCGCATTAATGCCAGGGATTCTATATTATCGTTTTCTATTCGATATTCTTCACATCAATGCACTCCATGAATCCGGCCTTGTACATATGGTACAAAATGGTGTAACAGGTATTTTAACCATCGTTGGCATCGCTGTCGGTGTGGCTATACCGCATGTATTAGCACAGAAATACTTAAAATCACTTAAGGAACGTCGCATACAAGAATATTTAGCCACCCGTCACATCCATGATGGACAATAAAAAAGAGCTGGTCTCCAAGGAGATCAGCTCTTTTTATTTAGACAGTATCCATTATTTAATTTCATTAGAAGGTGTTTCACTAGGAGCTTCCACAGTAGAAGTGTGCTCATTAGCTTCAACAACCTCTGGTACTACAATCCCTGCTGCTTCTAACGTAGCTTTAGGTTCCTCTGTTTCAGGGGCCTTTGTTGTACCATATTTGTAAAGATTTGCCACTGCTTTTGCATCGATTGTTTCTTCTTCTAATAAAGCATTCGCCATATCATGTAAGAATTTCTCGTTATCGCTAAGAAGTTTTGTTACATCTTTATAAGCATCTTCAACGATACGATGGATTTCAGTATCGATTTTTGCAGCAATTTCTTCACTGTAGTTGCGTTCATGGCCAAGGTTTTTACCCAAGAATACTTGTTCTTGTTGTTCACCAAATACGATTGGACCAAGCTCATCGCTCATGCCCCAACGCGTTACCATGGCGCGCGCTGTATTCGTTACACTTTGAAGGTCACCAGAAGCACCTGTACTGATTTCATCCAAAATCAATGCCTCTGCCACACGACCGCCAAGAGCTACGCGAATATCCGCTAATAATTGAGATTTTGTTTTGTAGTTTTGTTCCTCTGTAGGAAGCATCATAGTGTAACCACCTGCTGCACCACGAGGAATGATTGTTACCTTATGAACAGGATCTGCATGAGGCAACAAATGTGCCACGATAGCATGACCAGATTCATGGTACGCAGTTAACTTGCGATCCTTATCACTCACAATGTGACTGCGGCGTTCAGGCCCCATGCTAACCTTTTCACTAGCTTCTTCAACTTCAGCCATAGTGATAACTTTTTTGTTAAGACGAGCCGCTAATAGAGCCGCTTCGTTTAACAAGTTACTTAAGTCGGCACCAGTAAAGCCTGGTGTTTTCTTCGCAATTGTTTTCAAATCTACATCGTCAGCCAACGGCTTGTTACGAGCGTGAACTTTTAAGATTGCTTCACGACCGCGTAAGTCTGGACGACCTACGATAACTTGACGGTCAAAACGACCTGGACGCAAGAGCGCTGGGTCAAGAATATCTGGGCGGTTTGTAGCTGCGATGGTAATAATACCTTCGTTGGCACCGAAGCCATCCATTTCAACGAGCAATTGGTTCAATGTTTGTTCACGTTCATCGTGACCACCACCAAGACCTGCGCCACGTTGGCGACCAACCGCATCAATTTCGTCGATGAAGATGATACATGGCGCATTCTTTTTCGCTTGTGTGAAAAGATCACGCACACGAGATGCACCAACACCTACGAACATTTCTACGAAGTCAGAACCAGAAATTGTGAAGAATGGTACGCCTGCTTCACCAGCAACGGCTTTAGCAAGCAATGTTTTACCTGTACCTGGAGGTCCCGCTAACAATACACCTTTCGGAATTTTAGCACCGATAGCTGTAAATTTGCCTGGGTCCTTCAAAAATTCTACTACTTCTTCTAATTCTTGTTTTGCTTCTTCCGCACCTGCTACATCTTTGAAGCTAACCTTTACATTACCTTCACCCATCAATTTAGCACGGC
>DXZL01000164.1 GCA_019419725.1 Veillonella sp.
GGAACGCATGAAAAAAGGCCCGACATAGAAGTCAGACCGTTTCTTCAATTTTAAATTACTAGAAGCGAAGTCTGGCGCCGAAACCATTTATGCCTCACTTTGATATAAATTATATCATATCTAAATAAGGAAAGGAATCGAAGAATTCCTTTCCTTATTTTCAATTATAAATGTTTATGGCGCATACGATAGTGACTTATATCATCGACAAGATATCCTCTTAATTGCTATATTGTTAATATATTCCTACTGGGCTGACGGATTTGTAGAATTGACTACATGCACAGTAGCACACATCGTGTGATAGCCGACCGTCTGGGCAAGCTTTTGTTCAGGCGGTCTTTTTTTGTTCTCTCATAGCAAATTTGCTATATAAATTTTTAATCATTTCACCGATATGAAAGGAGTTTTCTTATGAGAAATCGTTGGCTTATTGCACTAGCTGCCATTGGTCTGCATATATCCATCGGTAGTGTGTACGCATGGAGCGTGCTCACACGACCTATTATGGCAGATATGGGATTTACTATGTCTCAAACAACATGGACCTTCTCCCTAGCTATCCTGATGCTTGGACTGTCTGCAGGCTTTTTAGGATCCTTTGCAGAAAAAATAGGTCCCAAGAAAAGCGGCCTTCTTGCTATGTTATTCTGGGTGGCAGGCCTATTAGGTACTGCTTATGCACTTAGTGTCCATAATCTTACCTTACTCTATCTATTCTATGGTATCATCGGTGGTATCGGACTAGGTATTGGTTATATAACACCAGTTTCTACACTGGTAAAATACTTTCCAAATCGCCCAGGATTTGCCACCGGGTTAGCCATTATGGGTTTTGGATTTGCTTCACTCATTGCAGGCCCGCTTATGCAATTCCTCGTAGCTCAAGTTGGATTAGTAAATAACTTCATTATCCTCGGCATAATCTATCTAGTGGTTATGGGCGCCTCTTCTCTCTATTTGAAAGCACCTCAACAAAAACAACCACCTCGAACTACGAAAGATAAATCCACTATGTACGTTCACAACCATGGTATGCTAGCTAATGATGCTATGAAAACTTGGCAATTTGGTGCCCTTTGGTGGATTTTCTTTATTAATATTACCTGTGGTATAGGTCTTCTATCCTTAGCATCCCCTATGGCACAAGAAACCATTGGTATGACACCTGCAGCAGCTGCATCACTAGTTGGTATCATCGGTATCTTCAATGGTGGAGGTCGCATTGCATGGTCCACTATCTCCGACTACTTTGGCCGTGCACAAACTTACATACTATTCTTTGTTATACAAATCATCGCATTCTACGTACTTGCCGAAACCAATAATGCTCTAACATTCCAAGTTTTAATTCTTCTCATTATCACCTGCTATGGCGGCGGATTCGCCTGTATGCCAGCATATCTTGCAGACCTCTATGGCATACGCCAACTCTCCACTATTCATGGCCGCATTCTAACCGCTTGGGGATTAGCTGGTATAGTTGGTCCTATGCTCGTGTCATACTTTCACGAAGCAGGATATGGATATACTACAGCCTTGATATGCTTTGCGCTTCTATTCGTATTAAATACAATAATTGCTATAATCTTAAAAATATACGGCAAACGAGGGCTGCATAACTGATACTTCATCCTAGTACAATAATAATTGTAAGTGAATTATCACAACCAAAATACCCCGAACTAATTACAAATCGAAAGAGGTTCCCATTAGTCACCTAGGTGACTATTAGGAACCTCTAATCTATTTACTTTTATTATGGACAACACTATATTGAACTTGAGGCCTCTAAATGGGTCCAGCCTTTGCTAATCTTCTAGAGATTGGCGGTGATCAATATGAGTACCTTTAAAGTGTTATCGTTGATGATTTCCTTTGGCATACTTGTAGCGACCATTATCATGGCAGCAAAGTGATTGACCTCTAGCTGAAAGCTAGCTTTCTAATCGTGGCAATGAAAAAAGGCCCGACATAGAAGTCAGACCGTTTCTTCAATATTAAAACTTAGAAGCGAAGTCTGGCGTCGAAACCATTTATGCCTCACTTTGATATAAATTATATCATATCTAAACAGGGAAAGAAATCATATGATTTCTTTCCTTGTTTCATTAATAAATAGTTTTAACTAAATAATCCAAACATCACCTTCATACAGATTACCAGTAGATGATAATTTTACATCAGTAATTAATCTACGTAATTGTGCTTTACTATATACACCCGTATCTAGCGGGTATTGGATTGTGTTTACATACTTATAGTTTTCATCATAAGTAATAAACATCAATATTCCCTGTTGATTATCTAGTTCAAGTTCTAGTAATAACCCTGGTACACCATCATTCCAAACATAAGTATGGAATCCCTTTGTTATCATTTTTGCTCCATGGATACCAAAAAGCTCGGCTGACTTATTATCAATCTTATTTAATATACGAATCTCATCAACTGTACTAAATAATCCTTTTTCAGATTCACTATTAGGTTCAATACGAATCTGTTGATTTATATCTTTATCTATTGTAAAGGTTACACCATCTACTTTTTCATTTATCTTTTTATCTTTTACTGCTGTTTTAGGTACTCTAAAAGAGTACTTCTTATAGTTTTCTACTCGGCTATAGTCATCTAAATCTTTAAGAGAATGAATTGAAGGCAATATATAATTTGCCATTATTGTATTAATATCATTAGATGTAACCAGCTTCGTTGCACGCGGATAAAGGATAACATTATACTCCTGATTTGGATGTTTACTCAGTTCAAATTTTAAACCAATAATCTCCATCTCAACAGCACCTCTAAGCGTTGTCTTTCTCAAAGAGCTTTTACTTAAGCCGTCATATTGAAAAACCACATCAGTTTTTTCAGTAGTATTTGGTATTTTATTTTCAATAATACCTGCTGCAATCATAGGTGACTCTACTAAATAATGAGCATTTGAATTAGGAAAATCAGTTATGGCCTCTTTCTGTATTGCGCTAAATGGAAGTGTAACTGACAGTCCACCATCATTATTATGTAAATTCACAATTGTATTACCGTCAAATTGAC
>DXZL01000165.1 GCA_019419725.1 Veillonella sp.
AAGTGAAAGTGTAAATGTACACCAAATCGGAATATATCTCTATAATTATACCTTATAACAGGCTTATTTTCTAGGTAAATCGAGATTTTTAATTATAACTATTATTAATCATAGAAGAATTATCCATTGGATATCTATTGAATAAATATATAGATAAATATAAAAATTTTATACATATAATCAATATAGTCAAGAAATAGAAAAAGACTGCACTCTTTCAAATGCAGTCTTAAGGTTATAATTATAAAATTGTGATTTCATCGTAAGTAGGTTGAACTACTAGCTCGCCTTTAGAGTTAATAATCCCCCATTTGCCTTTAATTTTTACAGGGCTGTAACCATGAGAGAAGCTACCAGTACCAGAAATATCTTTCATAACTGGAGTTTCTGTCACTGTACCATCAAGGGATAGAATCTTATAATTACCGTCTTTGTTATATACCCATGTATACGTATCACCAAGGAACGTTTTTACGTTCATAGATTTATCGCCTTTATAGATAACGCGACCAGTAGCCATATCTACTACATAACGATTTGTATCGTTAGTAACGGACATTTCGTGCTCACCTACAAACTCGATAGAATCGTATTTAAATGGTACCTCTTGCTTACCTGTTTCCATATCAAAAATACCGTATTTATTAGTATCTTTATTTTTCAATGTTAACAATACATTGTTTACATCGATTGTACCAGCTTCATAGTTGCCAGGTTGAATTACATATTGACCTTGACGATTCATAAAGCCTAATTTGCCTTCATTACGAACCAAAGTACCATGTTCTTCCATAGGGTATACATAATCGTTCTTACTGTCGATTACAACAGTACCATTACGATCAATATAACCACGCTTCATACCATCATCTACAAGACCGCCAAGGCCATCAAGATATACGCCACCATGATTATAGAAATAGCCCATACCTACAAGACCTAGAATACCACCAAGGCCAAAGTGACTTACCTTACGGCGGAATTCAGCCAAGCCATTTTTATATGGATATACTTCATTAGATGGAGCATTAAACAATACAGTACCTTTACCATCAATAGCAACTGCTTTGCCATTAGCTTTTACGAAGGCACGGTCCTCACTAAATTTAGTTTCTACATCAGATAATGCTTTAAATTGAGGCTGAATTACTACATTGCCAGTAGCATCTTTAAATCCTAGTTTACCTTTTTCTGTGAAAGCTACATAAGAATCACTTGGATAGCTTTGGCCAACAGTTTTAGGATCGAAATCATTTAGCTCTTTAACAGCCGTATTTTTCTCATTAAGACTGCTATATAAAGCTTCTTGAGCTTCTTTGCCAGATTCTAATACAGTACCATCGCCTTTAATATGAGAAATTTTATTTTTACCTTCCTCAACAAAGAAAGTACCATCCTTCTTACTAGATGCATCTAAGGATTTATAGGCTGGAGCGAGTACAACTTGACCATTTGTACCTACGATACCCCATTTGCCCTTTTCTTTTACAAGACCTAAATAGCCCTGTTGTAGTAAGGAATCATCTTTCAATACCTTCATAGCCTTTTTTACACCTGCTGGTGGCTCTTTAACAGCACCAGAAATAGGTACAAAAGTATCAAGTCGACCAATACCTACGCCTACGGATGTACCACTAGAACGGGTAGAGGATTTTTCTGTAGTTGTTACTGTAGATGTATATACACTAGAACTATGTTGCTCACGTGTAACTTTTGTACTAGTAGATGTTTTTGTATCTTGATTTGTTACTGTTGTACTAGTAGTAGATGTTGTAGTAGATGCTGCGAAAGCACTTGTAGACATAGCCGCCAACACACAAGCGACTAATAAGGATTTCTTGTTAAGATTCATAAACCTCTCCTTTTACAAATTAAACTTAGGTACAAAACAATCATATCTATACCAAACCTATATATTAAAAATATATAAAATTTATTAACATAAATTATACTATAGAAACCTTCAGAAAAACAACAAAGAATGAAAAATTCTTCATTTACTTTTTATTTGATATAATACTATCTATGAAAACAGCAACCATAATTGACTTGATTGTAGATTCTGATGTACATACGCAGTCTATGAATCATATTATAAAACAACAGCATATTTCACAACGTATGAGACGGCGATTGCGAAATGACGGTATTATAACAGTCAATGGCAATGCTGCTACGTGGAACACCCTAGTACATGGTGGTGACCATCTTGTTATGAAATTGACACCAGAGCAAGAATTTAGTGTAAGTCCCATGAATCTAGATATTGTCTATGAAGATGAGTATATTCTAGTTATCAACAAGGAGGCTGGTGTACTCATGCATCCCACCTCTACGGTACGAGATCATACCTTAGCAAATGGTCTTCTACATTACTATCAAGAGACAGATCAGCATTATGATTTTCATCCGGTTCATCGATTGGATAAGGATACCTCTGGCATTGTTATCATCGCAAAAACATCTGTAGTACAACATGCGTTTGATAAAAAGCGTACTCATTTCCATAAAAACTACGATGCTATTGTAGAAGGTCAATTACCTACTAATCACATAAGCGTACAGTGGCCTATAGGACGTAAACCAGGTAGTATTATCGAGCGTTGCTGCACGAATGAAGGTAAACCTGCTCATACAGATATAACTGTCATTGAAAGTAATACCATTGTAAAGAATAATATTGAGCAATGCTTTACCCATGTGCAATGTTTATTACATACGGGGCGCACTCATCAAATTCGTGTCCATCTATCTCAACTTGGATATCCCTTGGCGGGAGATGATTTATATGGTGGTCATTTAAATTATATTGGACGCCAAGCACTCCATGCATCACGGGTTAGCTTTTACCATCCCATGACAGATGAATGGTTAGAACTACAGGCACCAATACCATCGGATATGAAGGCATTAATGACCTACTAAGGTAATCAATATTTACTAAATAAACACCAATACATAAAAATTAACCCACATGGGCCATAAAATTTGACGAATTTTATGCATAAGTTATACAAAAAATATTGGCCCTTTATAGTGTTTCTTGATATAC
>DXZL01000166.1 GCA_019419725.1 Veillonella sp.
GTTAATGAATGCGAAGAAGATAACTATCCTACATATGATGTAGTACATTGGGTATTTAATAAGCAAACATATAGCAAAGAAGAGTTTTCCGAAGAATACAATGAAAATGTAAAGAACTATGTAGATGGTGATCAAGAAGATGACGACGATAGATTAGAAGAACCTGAAATTCTAGTAACCTATGAAGCTTGGATTGAAAGTTTAGACCAACTTTTGGATAATGAACGTGTTACCGATGAAGAATTGTTGGAAGAAGATAAAGAAGATGGTATGTGGCAAGTAGAGATTATGGCTTATCTTGTTGCGGATAATGGTACATATTTTACTAGAGAAGAACTGCTCTTTAAATTGCATAATTTAATGGCTAATAAAGAATTAGGCGATCACGTATTCTTTGAAGGCATCGAATACGAAGGCCATGAATGTGAAGGTTACGGACTTATAGATAATGAAGATGGCATACCTGTATTCTATATTTGCTGTGGTAGTTGATTAATAGAGAAATAATATATTAGCCCTTCGCTTATGCGAAGGGCTTTTACTATATACGAAAACTTATAACAGTAATAAAATATATTAAATTATTGGACTTATGTGCTTTGGGCTACGTTATTTTATATGAGATTAGTTTACAATATTGAGGAATATATTATGAATAATGAAATCAAAGCATTGTTTAAATGACTACAAGGAGGATTATCTTATGATTTTTAATGCCATAAAAAACCTGTTTAACAAGGATGAGAATGCAGAACAGATTGAATATCTTGGTACTGATAAAGATGGTAATAAAATATATGAAGGTTACTATCATGAGTTTAAGGGAATTCCTTGGGTGTTCAATAAAACTACTTATACTAGAGAAGAGTTTCTTAAGGCGTTTTATGAATGCTTAGAAGAGCATAATGTTAATCGTGATAATTTACCGCCATTAGTAGAGCCTGAAATTCTTGTAAGCTATGAAGCTTGGATTGAAAGTAAAAGTCAACTTCACCCTAATGAATACTTATACGAAGATGATGAATTACAAGAATACGATAAAGAAGATGGTATGTGGCAGGTTGAAATCTATGCTCGTCTTAAAGCAGATAATGGCCAGTACTTTACTACTGAAGAGCTTCTTTTCAAGATTCATAACTTATTGGCTAATAAAGAGCTCGGGGATCATGTATTCTTTGAAAATTTAGCCTATGATGATCATGAGTTTGAAGCTGACGATGCCGAAGATGTCGACGATGATGATGAAGGTACTCCTGTGTTTGTTGTATGGCTCGGTAGCTAGTTAAATAGCAGTTTGTCATAAACTATTATTTTAAAATCTGTAACCCATAGTTTTGTGTTGTTTGTTATAATTATCTTAAGATGATTTCATATACATATTTATGCTGTGAGGGGACGTGTATTGTATGGCTTTAAGTGTTGAACAATTTTTATCTTTGGCTGATGCTGAACAGTTGCAAACTATTAAAGATCTTAATGATAGTGGAAACGTAAAAACTATTATTGATGTGTTAACTAGTGTGGGCATAGAAAATTTATCTATACCTCTGTTAGGTGAGCTTGGTAGAGCTTATAACAATAATGGCAATGAAAAAGAGGCAATTAAGGTATTAGAGGCTATTGATGAAGAGCATCGTGATGCGGTGTGGCATTATCGCTGTGCCTATGCGTATGGATCTATTGTTTTAGATAATAATGAAGCGTACACATCTGATACTATGCAACAGATGCTAAGGTTAGTGGATCAGGGTGTACGGTTAGCTATGGAATCGGAACTAGATGATATAAAATCGTATTGTTTTGAAGTCATGGATATGTGCTATATGCAAATGGACTTTGAAAAATGTGAAGCTGATTATCCTGATTTATGTGCTGCCTATAATGAGTATGTAGTAGCTAAAAAGAAGAAACGGAAAGGTGTACCTCGTCATCGCACTATCACTGTTGAAGAGATACAAGCTACAGACGATATGTGGACCATTAATGAGCCCATGTACTGGACTATCAATATATATGGCTCATACGATGATTATTTAGAATCTGCCAAACCTTTTACCTTAGAGCAACGATATCTCAATGCTATATCGTGGTATTTTGCAGAGGTTAATAATGGTGGACATCATCAGTTCTTTTATAACTCTACCGGTATTGTATGGGAGGATGCTCTTGCTGCCTTACGCCTCTTTAAGATGGATACATTAGCAGATAATTTACAATCCGTAATCGATTACTTTGGTGGGTCCATTCCATTTGATAGAGAAGAACGATGGGCTATTTTAAAAGATTGGGACGATGAGGCATTTGATTTCCTCGATAAAAAAGATGATGTAGTATATGAATATGATGGAATCTATGAAGATACATTCGTACATGAACATCCCGAATTATTTGTATTTGATGGTACCTATAAAGTTCCAGAATAAATTTGGTGGGATAATTAGATTATATAGTTAGGTTATATAATAGTAATATAACTATAAATATTACTTTCACCAAGCGTAAACTATATATTAGAGGTATTACATGTTAGATAAACAAGGCGTATATGATTGTTTACGTGACCATCATATCGATTTTGAAATTACGGATCACGCACCGCTATTTAGTATGGACGATAAGCTTGATGTAGAGTTGCCATATCCTGAGTGGGATGCGAAGAATCTATTCATCCGAGACCACAAGCGGGAACACTACTATCTGATTACTGTTCGTGGTTCTAAGCGTGTAGATCTAAAACAGTTTCGGAAGGACCATAATCTGAAAAAGATTTCTTTTGGTTCTGAAGAAGAGCTATGGGATATATTAGAGATTAAACCAGGTCACGTATCTCCATTCTGCTTGCTCCACGATGAAGAGCGTAAGGTACATTACTATATTGATGCGGATTATAAAGATAATCTAATTGGTATCCATCCAAATCAAAATGACGCTACTGTATGGCTACAAGGAAAAGACTTAGTTAAATTAATTGAAGAACATGGTACAATAGTAGAATATATTACATTGTAATTTAGTCGAATCGGAGCATGTATGAATAGAA
>DXZL01000167.1 GCA_019419725.1 Veillonella sp.
ATGTAATTAGTAATAATCATTTTAAAGATATAGTTCGTGGGAGAGAGACATGATAGATCTAAAGGATTTAGGTACCTTTGAATCTGTACCTGAAATAGTAGTAGATATCGTAAAAGGAAATATCGTAGCGTTAGAAAATGCATTAGCAGATGGTTGGGATATTCATAAACCTATACAATTGGGTAAGCACAGTGAGTATTCCCCTCTAGAATTGGCATTAGTAATGAATTGTTTACCTAGTGTTCAATGGTTAGTTGAACATGAAGCTAATCTAAATGAAAAAGAAAATCCTAGTTTTTTGTTAGCAGTACGGTATGGAAATAAAGAGCTTATAGACTATATCGTGGCCAAAGGTGCCAATATTCACGCTTTGAATCGTGTGAAAGTAGATGCTTTTCAGGCTGCCTTATATGGCAAGAAATATGAGAATCTACAACAGATTCATGACTTAGGCCATACAGTACAAAAATATGGCGGTAAAGCTTTCAGAAATGCCATAACAGATAACAATTATAAGGTCCTAGATTTCTTTGTCCATAGTGGTGTAGATATTAATTACAATAAGCCTGATTCTGTGTATCCTTTTAAGCCGACTCCATTATGTGTAGCTGCTCGGTACGTAGATTTACAGATGTGTAAATATTTGGTAGAACATGGCGCTGATGTGACTATCACGGAAAAGGATGGTATGCGTCCTTATAGCATTGCCATTGAAAAGGGCGATATGGAAATGGCGGAGTATTTTAAAACATTAGAGCCTGTAGAGTACCATGATAAACAAAATAAAATGGATCAATTAAAACTATTTAAACTCCCAAAAGCATTAGTATCGTTTTTAGAGGGGGATACACTTTATTTTGAATTGCCAGACTCTGATTTTATATCGGTTGAGTTTTTACCTTTACTTGATACAGTTCCATTTAAAGTGGGCCGTCGTAAACTATTACGACTATCTAAAGAGCTAGGCGAGTACAACGATTGGCAAATTGTATGGGACCCTAAGTCTAAAAAGATCGGTTGTTATGATATAGAGCATCAAGAGTTACGAGAACTTTGCAAGTTTGATGAGTTTATAGCAGATATGGCAGGTCAATTAGAAACCTTATTCTAATGTATATTGTAAAGTTGAGGAGATACATATGGCAGATGCAGTTGAGAAAACTTATACAGATTGGTCAATTGATGTAGGTGACTATAGGTATGAAGGAATTACATTGAATGAGGTTGAGCAAAATCTCTACGCTATTGAGGATCAAGAGCAAGATTTTGTAGTTATATCACCAGCAAAGGCAATTCCGATAGATAATAAAATGTATAACTTTGTACAAGTTTGTAGTGATGAAGATACCGATTTATTACATATAGAGCTTAGTGTTACTAATGATGGTGAGCAGGGTGCGATAATATACGGTAAAAATGAGCTAGGCCCTCAAGAGGCATTACAGATCATAGAAGAATTTATTGCACATCATAAGGCTCCATCATTAGATGATTGGGAAGTCGTACTAGATTTAAGACCGAAGATGGAAAGCTATGTAATGGGTACAAACGATGACTAATCCTGTAATATTTGATGAACAATTAAGGCAATATACCATATCTTACGAAGGAATACAGTTTTGCTGGGATGAGAAACCAACAGATGCTAATTTAGACACAGCAAAGCTATTAGCTGTTAATTACCATAAAAATATAGATACAATTGTAACTTTCATTTATAACGAAATACAAGATTGGTATGGGGATGTAACTATTGATGACGTGAAAACACGCATTGGTATGCCTATTATTGAACCAGAACGTGATGCTGTGACCTATTGCGAGCAAACCTTTGATGATACCCATATCTTTTCTTTTACATTTTGGGATGATGAATTCAAAGATTTACATTATTTTGCCATAGATGGATGATATATTTTCCATGATTTTGCTAGTATGACTTATATGTGGAGTCTATTATGTTATATACACCGAATAATATTTTGTATAAGTATATTCGCTATCGATTTAGACGGATTCAGATTCAGTGCAATATGTTATATGATATAGCACCAGAGGAAGAAGATGAGATTTGTCGTAATCTATTAAAAAAGAGAGCGAAGATATTAATTCCCGTTGGCATAGTATATTTTTTGCTTTTTGGGATTATCTTTGCTTGGTTAGTAGGAACAAGTGAGGAACTGAATCCATTAATGCAATGGGAATTAAGAGTTATAGATTATGTTATACCCATTTTAAATACCATAGATATTAAGTGGTATGCATATCCTCTAGATCTATTATGGGTAGCAATTATATTAGCGCCTATAGCGATTATAAATGCATCTCCTTATATCATTGTTTCCTATATTGTTGATACCATTTTGATACGACTTGAGGTGAAAGCTTTAATCAAAACTTATTCTATGAATGAGTAATTAAAAATTTAGATTATATTGGTTTAAACTAGGAGAGAGTATTATGAGTAATCTAAAAGACTTTGATTGGACCGGATTTTGGAATGATGTTGACTATGCCTTTGAATCCTATATTGGTAAACCGGTTACTGATAAAGATATTAAAGCAGCTGAAGCAGATCTAGGTTATACATTGCCTGCTGCATATATTGAGCTACTTAAAAACCATAATGGTGGTGTAGTAAAGAAAAATTGTTTTATTAACGATGATGACGATTGTGTATATATAATAGGAATATATGGCATCGATAGAGATAAAAAATATTCTCTTTTAGGTGAGATGGGAAATGAGTTTTGGATTTCAAAAGTAAAATATCCCCCTATCGGTGTCGTTGTAGCCGATACGATTTCTGGTGGGCATGATATGATTTTCCTTGATTATCGTGAGTGCGGTCCAACCGGTGAACCTAAGGTTGTACGGGTCGATCAAGAATGTGATTACTCCATGACTCCCTTAGCAGATAACTTTGGTGACTTTATTAAGAACTTATATTTCAATATAGAAGAAATTACGGATGAAGAGTTTCAAGAATTAAGTGATGCGGAAAAGGTTAAGCTCCTTAATGAACAAGAGGGCATCGAT
>DXZL01000168.1 GCA_019419725.1 Veillonella sp.
GATACTTCACGAGCAAAGTTCATTTCATGAGTTACGATAATCATCGTCATGTGATCATCGGCCAATTGTTTAATAGTCTTTAGAACCTCACCTGTTAACTCTGGGTCAAGAGCAGATGTTGGTTCATCAAAGAGCATAATTTCTGGATTCATCGCCAATGCACGAGCAATGGCCACACGTTGTTGTTGGCCCCCAGATAAACGGGATGGATACATATCGCGCTTTTCCCATAGGCCAACTTTATTAAGTAATCGCTCTGCAATCGGTAAAATCTCATCATCTTTCATGCCTTTTACCATACGCGGTGCGATCATAATATTATCGAGCACTGTCATATGAGGGAATAAATTGAACGATTGGAATACCATGCCCATGCGTAATAGCAAGTCATGTTGTGTTTCTTGGCTTGCATAGTTTACAGTGCCATTAGCATCAGTACTAGCAAGAACAGTGCCATCTACAGTAATAGAACCACCGTCGATAGTCTCTAATTGACCTAAACAGCGCAAGAATGTAGATTTACCAGACCCAGAAGGACCGATAATAGAAACGATTTCCCCTCTATTCATTTTGAGCGATACATCGCGCAATACAGTTTGATTGTTAAAGCGTTTTTCAATACGCTCCATATTTACAAATGTCATAAGTACCTCTTAAATCGTCGCATCCTTTTATCTAAACATACTAATCATTAAGTATCAGTCCGCTATATGAACAATAATTGGATGTAAAATACGACAAGCAACTACAGAATAGATTAATCTTCGTATACAGCAAATCTTCTTTCTAAGTAGTTGAAGATATTTGTCAAAATAAAGGTAAAGATCAAGTAGAACAAAGCTGCCACCAAGAAGGCAGAGATGTCAAAGTCACGTTGAACGATAGATTTTGTAATACGCAAGATATCGTTCATAGCCAATACGTATACGAGAGAAGTATCTTTCAACAAGTTAATCGTCTCATTCGCAAGTGGAGGCAATACGCGTTTAAACATTTGTGGCAAGATGATCTTACGCATCGTTTGGGCATAAGTAAAACCAAGAACCTTCGCCCCTTCGTACTGACCACGAGAGATGGATTGAATACCACCGCGGAAAATTTCACATAAATACGCTGCGTAGTTTAATACGAATGTAAGTACCGCTGCTGTAGCATCATCCATTTGGACAGCACCATCTGTAATGATAGGTAATGCATAATAGACGAATAAAATTTGAAGCATTAGTGGTGTGCCGCGCATCAAATATACGAAGGCTTCAACGATTTTGTCGAGCACTGTAAATTTAGATAAACGTACCAAAGCAAGTAGAATACCGCCAGGAATGGATAGGATCCATACAATACAGAATAACGATACGGTTACCTTTAAACCATCAGCAATGGTTGGAATAATCTGCAATAAATAATCTAACATGGAATACTCCTTCAAAACACGACTAGAGAAGAGGCTTCTGGCCTCTTCTCTAGTGTACATTTCGTTCTTTAATTATCTGTTGTACAAACTGACCATAGTACTATTAGTATATCACGAATTGTACTATTTAGCATCGCTCTTATCTAGGTCTGCGCTAGAGCCCAACCATTTTTCAACGATTTTATCAGCAGTACCATCTTTTTTCATTTCAGCTAAGATACCATTGATTTTATCACGTAATGCTGTGTCATCTTTACGGAAGCCAACAGCGAAGTTATCAACACCGTAATCAGTACCTTCTACGATTTTGTATTTACCAGGTTCTTTTGTCATGAGGTAACGAGCGATAACACCATCTGCGATAACTGCATCAACACGTCCAATACCAAGATCCATGAAAGCACTTACGAAATCAGCATAAGATTTAATTTCTTTCACAGTTTTACCGCTTGGATCGTTTTGCAATGCAGATTCACCAGTACTTGCTTGTTGAACACCTACTACTTTGCCTGCAAGATCTGCTTTAGATTTAATGGATTCATCTTCATTACGAACAACGATGTATTGTTTATCCTTCATATATGTGTTGGAGAACAAGATATTCTTCTCACGTTCAGGAGAAACTGTTAAGCCATTCCATAAAGCGTCGATTTTTTTAGATTTCAACTCAGCTTCTTTACTAGACCAGTCGATAGCTTTGAATTCCACATCCATACCAGCACGTTTAGCTGCTTCTTTAGCCATATCGATATCAAGACCTACGATTTCGCCTTTATCATCTTTAAAGCCCATTGGAGGGAAGCTATCATCTAAGCCGATAACGATTTTCTTAGGTAATTCTTTATTAGCAGTTTTAGTATCACTACCACAACCCGTTACAAATACCATCATAGATACTGCTGCAAGGCCAACGGCCATCATTTTTTTCCAATTCATAACTATCCTCCACGGTGTATTACACCTTTAACTTAACTACTTGCTAATATATGCTGTACAGAACTCATGTCTGTACCCGATGATTGTATTATACTTTAGTTCGTTAAAGTTGTAAATAGATAATTTGATGAATTTTAGAATTTTTTAGTTCTCTTATGGTTCATGCAGGATTATAGTACTAAATGCTTTGTATATACGCACACATTATGTATCTGAATGCTTGTGAATCGCTTCAATCATGGCCATTTTGTCTTTATACCCTACCTGTGCGAGATCTAATGGTATTACATAAATCCCACCATGACCATTCATGGCCTGCAACTCACGCCAACCTTCAGTAAATCCGATTATATGCTCATAATCTACAAAGACAAAATATTCATCGCCATGAAAGAGGCTGTGAAAGTATTCTTTCACAGAAAAAGGCCTTCGCTTTAACACGAGGCCCTTTTCACAGATAAATGCTTGACTTTCACCTAATCTATGAAGGGTCCACAATATTACGAGCAACAACAGATAATACCATACGCGTTCTGCCCAGTCTGAAGGCATATATTTTACGATTAACGCACATACCACTAGACCGATGATGCGACCGGTCCACTGAATTCCGCGATGTATTTCTAAGCTCTGTTGTACGGCACCTGATGAAAAGCGTTCCATCGCCTCTTGTTTCGTCATGGTTT
>DXZL01000169.1 GCA_019419725.1 Veillonella sp.
AGTCTAGGACTTCAGCTAGTTTTTTAACAGCCCCACCGGTCTTATCAATTTGGTGCTGCCATTGACGACGGCGCTCTTCAAGGAAGGTTTCTGCATTCTCATGGGCCATCTTGATCATGTCCATCTTATAGCCACGCTGAGGAACAGATACGTCTACATTCTGACCTTTGAGCTGTGTAAACCATTCACTGAGTAAGTCTCTATCAGAACTATCCATAGGTAATAATAATTCCTTCGGAATGAAGTTCGTATCCCCATAGTATTGCTTGATAAAGTCCGTCATGATAGTTTCTGGACTATCTCCATCGTGTTGAACAAAGTAATTTTCACGACCTAGTAATCGACCACCACGGATGAATAATAGCTGTACACAGGCCATAGATGTATCCACCGCAATCCCTAATACATCCAAGTCCCCTCGTTGTGTAACCATCCGTTGCTTCTCTTGTATTTTTTCAATACTGCTCAACTGATCTCGATAACGTGCTGCATCTTCAAAGCGTAAGTCTTCTGCAGCCAGTTCCATCTTCTCTTTAATTTCCTTCAGCAAAGGAATAGGCTTTCCTTCAAAGAGTTCTATGATTTCATCGATATACTTTCGATAATCCGATACGGAAATCTTGTTAAAGCACGGTGCTTCACAGTAATGCATGTGGTACTGTAAACACGGTCTCTCTACCTTCATAGATTTACAGGTACGCAAAGGATAATACTGACGAATCAATTTTAGTACTACATGAACTGATGTTACATCTGTAAAAGGGCCAAAGTACTTGGCTCCATCGCGTTCTAGTCGGCGTGTCATATATACACGTGGGTAGTCCTCTTGTACTGAAATTTTTACATACGGATACGTTTTATCATCGCGAAGCCTAATATTGTATTTAGGCTCATGCTCCTTAATAAGCGTGTTCTCTAAGATGAGCGCTTCCATCTCTGTCTTTGTTTGGATAATCTCCACATCAACGGCACGCTTCATCATAGCCGCAACCTTAGGTGCTCGGTTAGCATCATTACGCACATAAGAACGCACGCGATTTCGCAAATTGATAGCCTTACCTACATAGATGATGCGGTTGTACTGATCACGCCATAAATACACACCTGGTGTAGTCGGTAAATGACTGACCTTCTCTAGTAATTCTTCAGATGGCATATGTCCTCCTTTCCTTATAGATTTCAATGAAATAGAATACATGCTTCGCTAAGATATGTTCATGATAAATGCTTAGAAAAAAGTATTCTATTTCCGTTATGATTTTTTATAGAAACAAAATTTAATACTCTATTTTATTTCTTATTTTTAACTGCTTTCATAAATTTCTTAGTCCGTTCTAATACAGGACCTAAAAATTTACCTGTATAACTTTCTTTTACCTTAGCAATTTGTTCAGGTGTACCTGTGGCCACAATGGTACCACCTCGATTACCACCTTCTGGTCCTAAATCGATGATATGATCGGCCATCTTAATAACATCTAGGTTATGTTCAATAACCACCACAGTATCGCCACCATCAACGAGTTTTTGTAGTACATCTAAGAGCTTACGAATATCTTCAGCATGTAAACCTGTAGTAGGTTCATCAAGGATATAAAGGGTTTTGCCTGTACTACGACGAGCCAATTCAGTAGCTAATTTAACCCGTTGAGCCTCACCGCCAGATAGAGTTGTTGCCGCTTGACCTAAACGGATATAGCCAAGACCTACCTCTTGTAAGGTAACCATCTTACGATAAATTTTAGGGATAGCGCTAAAGAATTCTACTGCATCATCTACCGTCATATCTAATACATCGGCAATGGATTTGCCTTTATATTTAACCTCTAAGGTTTCGCGGTTATAACGAGCGCCTTTACATACTTCGCATGGTACGTACACATCTGGCAAGAAGTGCATTTCAATTTTGATAATACCATCGCCACGACAAGCTTCACAGCGACCGCCTTTTACGTTAAAGCTAAAGCGACCTTGTTTGTAGCCGCGCATCTTAGCCTCTGGTGTTTGGCTATAAAGCTCGCGTATAGCATCAAATACACCAGTATAGGTAGCTGGATTAGAGCGAGGTGTACGACCAATAGGACTTTGGTCAATATTGATGATTTTATCGATATGTTCTAGACCGCGGATTTCTTTATGAGCCCCCACCTTGTGGAAGGAACGGTACAACTGATTAGCTAAGCCTTTATAAAGAATTTCATTGATTAAGGTAGACTTACCAGAACCGCTGACACCGGTAACTACATTAAATAGGCCGATAGGGAATTTTACATTTACATTTTGTAAATTATTCTCCTTCGCACCGCGAATTTCGATGCAGTTTTTACCTGGCTTACGTCGCTCTTCAGGGAGCGCTATAAACTTACGTCCACTCAAGTACTGACCAGTAATGGAGTTTTCTACCTTCATAACTTCGTCCACAGTACCAGCTGCAATAATTTGACCGCCATGCTCACCTGCTCCTGGACCGATGTCTACAAGATAGTCTGCAGCACGCATCGTATCTTCGTCGTGCTCTACAACAAGTAATGTATTACCTAAGTCACGTAAGCCCTTTAATGTATCGATGAGACGATCGTTATCTCGTTGGTGTAAACCGATGGAAGGTTCATCTAGAATATACAACACACCAACAAGGCCAGAGCCAATTTGTGTAGCCAAGCGAATACGTTGTGCTTCACCACCAGAAAGGGTCCCTGCACTACGGTTCATGGTAAGGTAATCGAGACCTACATTATTGAGGAAGCCAAGGCGAGCATTGATTTCCTTTAAAATTTGAGCGCCAATCACTTGTTCCCGCTCAGTTAGCTGTAAATTACCAAAGAAATCCAGTGCTTCTTTAATCGTTAATTGAGTCACTTCATTGATATTCTTATCCCCTACGGTTATAGCTAACACTTCAGGTTTAAGACGAGCACCATGGCATGTAGTACACGGCTTAATAGACATAAATTTTTCAAACTCTTCACGCATAGAATCGGTAGATGCTTCACTATGACGGCGTTTTACCATCGGCAAAAT
>DXZL01000017.1:0-4304 GCA_019419725.1 Veillonella sp.
ATATGATTGATTGTATGATGAGGGCATTAGTATGACTTTTATAATTAAAGAAATTGGATAATCATATGTGAGCGTAAAAATTATTAAGTTATTAAATTTAATAAGGTTTAGAATAATTGGAACAATTTTTTTAGCAATTACTATAACAGATAATGCTATTGAGGCGACTGCACCGAATGTAGACTATAGGTTTATTATCCCTATATTAGTTATGGGTGGCGTGTTATTAACACCATTAATTCGTGGTCGTCGTATTGTTAAGCGTATATATAGAAGAGGGATAAATCAGTATAATTCGAGATTAACTGTATGTATATTATTTATTTTAGGATTTCACTATAAATTAGTTGGTATACCTATCGCGAAAAAGAGTATTTATAGTTGGTTATTTTTGGGATTTTGGGTTATAGGTTCTATTATTACTTTTATATGGATGTATTCAAATAATGTTCCTATATGGATATTATGCATTTCTATGATTATAGCTATTTATAAAATACTAAAGTTATTATATAGTTAGGGCGTTGTCAATTTATTTGAATAGAACATTTTATATTTTAATATAATTTAACATGACTGTTATTTTATATAAGAGTTATTTAAAGCTAGTTAGGAGATAAGTCTGCTAAATGATAAATAAGTTTGATTATACTTTTGGAGTAGTATTATTTATTTTGGTTTGGGATCTTCGTGCGTATTATAAAAATGTATTACAAGGGAATTTAACTCGTAAGCAGCAAGAATGGGTAAATAATATGCGATACCCACAATTATATAAATTTACAAATTTAGTAAGTATAGTGGCTGGAATTGTTTTTTTAATATTCTATATTTTCTTTAATTTTGGATATGCTTATTTTTATCCATTAGGTGCAGTCCTAGTAATTCATTTTTTTAAAGATTTCATTAGAAATATCCAGAAAAAGGAATCTAGTACATATAAAGATGGACGTAATGAAAATTATATATACATAGTTGGAATCATGTTTATCTTATGGATTATATTTCATTAATTTAATAATGCTATTAAATTTTTATTTTATGGTTGTAATATCTTCTTAGAAAGCAGACGAATGGAAAAACAAATAGTAAATATATTTTTACTTTTAGGCTTTAATTATTATATGATTAAATCTTGGGGTACACGGAAGGTTACAATTTTAACACTAATTGGCAACTATTTCTTAATCAGTATTTTAATAGAATCGTATTTTGGGTTACCTAAATTCATTGAGGACTTTAATGCACTATTTATGCTTGGAATAGGTATGGTAGGTACTTATATCTTATGGCGTAAAAATAAAGCTGGAACACTAACTGAGTATGAAAAAAGAGGATGGATTCTGACTCGTACTTTCTTAGCATTATTTGTCTTATCTGTATTAGTAGGTGTATTAGTTTTTTTGTTTATGAAGTATATTTATGGGATATATATCTAGAACTAGGTTTATTGCTTTTAATAGTTCTAGTCAGACAATTATATATTCTGAAAGATTGACATTCTTCCCCCTGTATTGCTACAATATTGTGTATAATATATGCGATGAAGCAGAGTAGTAAACCTCTCTAGCGAGTGAGGATGGTGTAAGCTCACATTTGGTTGAAGGCGCTGTAGAGCATTGGCAGGAACGCAGGTATCTGTTAGTAAAGGCCAACATAGAAAAAAGAGGGCGCAAGCCAAATAGGGTGGAACCGCGGGTATACTCGTCCCTGTAACGTTTTTCGTTACAGGGACTTTTTTGTTTGTAACGAAATGGTTGATTTTATGTCGGTTGTGTAAAGTGGAGGCAGCAATGACATTTCAAGAGATTATTTTAAATCTACAAAAATTCTGGAGCGATCAAGGTTGTATCGTTCAAAATCCATATGACATCGAAAAGGGTGCAGGCACAATGAACCCTGCTACATTCTTGCATGCTATTGGTCCTGAACCATGGGCTGTATGTTATGTAGAGCCTTCTCGTCGTCCAGCAGACGGTCGTTATGGTGATAACCCTAACCGTTTGTTCCAACATCATCAATTTCAAGTTATCGTGAAACCATCTCCAGATAATATCCAAGAATTGTATTTACAATCCTTGGCAACACTTGGTATTCATGCTGAAGATCATGACATTCGTTTCGTAGAGGATAACTGGGAGTCTCCTACATTGGGCGCTTGGGGCCTTGGTTGGGAAGTATGGCTCGATGGTATGGAAGTAACTCAGTTCACATATTTCCAACAAGTTGGTTCCATCGACTGTAAACCAGTATCCGTTGAAATTACATACGGTTTAGAACGTTTGGCTATGTACATTCAAGGAGTAGAAAACGTATATGATCTTAAATGGAATGAAAACGTTACTTACGGTGATGTTTGGCATGCCAACGAAGTTGAGCAATCCGTGTATAACTTTGAATTAGCAGATACAGATATGCTCTTCAAATTGTTTGATATGTACGAAGCAGAAGCAAAACGCGTTTGTGAAGCGGGCTATGTATTACCAGCTTACGACTATGTATTGAAATGTTCCCACACATTCAATTTGCTTGATTCCCGTGGTGCTATTTCTATCAGCGAACGTACAGCTTTCATCGGCCGCGTACGTGCATTAGCTCGTATTTGTGCACAACAATATCTTGCTAAACGCGAAGAATTAGGATTCCCACTTTTGAAAGGAGATAAATAAGATGGCAAAGGATTTATTATTTGAAATCGGTGCAGAAGAAATTCCTGCCGGCTTTATGCCAAATATCTTAGGTCAATTGAAACAATTGGCTGAAACAAAATTAAATGATGCCCATCTTCCTTTTGAAAGCATCGCAACCTACGGTACACCACGTCGTTTGGCTCTTATTGTGAAAGGTCTTGCTGACGCATCTGCTGAAATTAGCGAACGTCATAAAGGTCCATCTGCGTCCATCGCATACGACGCTGACGGTAATGCCACAAAAGCGGCTATCGGCTTTGCTCGTGGTAAAGGTCTAGATGTAGCTGATCTCGTTGTAGAAGACGGCTATATTTACGCTGAAACTAAAACTGCAGGCGTACCTGCAAAAGATATCGTAACTGAAATGTTGCCTCAATTGATTACAGGTCTTAACTTCCCTAAATCCATGCATTGGGGTAATTTAGATGCTAAATTTGTACGTCCTGTACGTTGGCTTGTAGCATTACTTGATGAAGAAGTAATTCCTGTAGAATTTGCTACTGTAAAATCTGGTAATGTAACACGTGGTCATCGCTTCTTAGGTGCTGATGAAATCACTATCAAAAATGCAGCATCCTATGTAGACACATTAAAAGAAAACTTTGTTATGGTTGATCAAGACGCACGTCGTGAGTTGATCTCCAAACAATTACATGATATTGCAGCCTCTAAAAATGCATCCATCGTTTGGGATGATGATTTGTTAGAAGAAATCAACTACCTTGTTGAATGGCCTACAGCATTGTGCGGCGGCTTTGAAGAGTCTTACTTGGCACTTCCTGATGCAGCTATCATTACGCCAATGAAAGACCATCAACGTTACTTCCCATTGGTTGGTCAAGACGGTAAATTGTTGCCAATGTTCTTAACAGTGCGCAATGGTTCTGATCATTCCATCGAAGTAGTTCAAGCTGGTAATGAACGCGTATTGCGTGCTCGTCTAGATGATGCTAAATTCTTCTTTAACGAAGACCGCAAGAAACCTCTTATCGACCGCCAAGATGGTTTAACTAAAATCGTATTCCAAGAAGGTCTTGGTAACTTAGCAGATAAAACTGAACGCTTGCTTAAATTAGGCCGTGTATTTGGTGAAGAATGTGGCTTGCACGAAGATGCCGCTGTTGTATTAGAACGTGCTACAGAGCTTGCTAAAACTGACCTTACAACAGGTATGGTTACAGAGTTCACTGAATTACAAGGTGTAATGGGTAAAGAGTACGCTTTACTTGATGGTGAATCTCCTGAGGTAGCAGAAGCTATTTTCGAACAATATTTGCCACGTTTTGCAGGCGATGTATTGCCTCAAACTGAAGCAGGTAAAGTATTGTCCATCATCGATAAAGTAGATAACATCGTTGCTACTTTCAGTCGTGGTTTAATCCCTACAGGTTCTCAAGATCCATATGCATTGCGTCGTCAAACAATTGGTATCTTGAATATCTTGCTTGGTAGCGAATGGAACATCAGCTTGCGTCCAATTTTCAAAGCATCTATGGAGTTATTGAATGTAGCTGCTGAAAAACAAGACGAATTGCTTGGCCAAGTAGAAGAGTTCTTCACACTTCGTTTGAAAAATATCTTCCTTGATCGCGAAGTTCCTCATCATGTAATCGA
>DXZL01000017.1:4404-5616 GCA_019419725.1 Veillonella sp.
GTTCCAGCCATCAACAAATTCTTTGAAGATGTAATGGTTATGGATAAAGATGAAGCTATTAAAGCTAACCGTCTACAACTCGTTCGCTTAGCGTACAGCGTAATGGCTATTATCGGCGATATTAGTGCATTAAAATAATATATTTTGTATAGATACATTAAACTTTTACAGAAATATATGAAAGAAGAGGTACCATTTGGTACCTCTTTTTGCTTTTACGAAGAATATACATATTTTATGCAGGATTTTTTGAGACTATGGCGAATATCTTATAATATACAAAGTTGTATGAGGAGATAACTGTCATGAATCATGATGAATTATATAAAGCCTTATGTAAGGTTCCAAATGGTAAAGAAAAGTCTCGTGATAAAATAATTATAGAATTATATATGCGATCTGAAGGGGCATCTCAAAAACAATTAGTAGATGCTCTTAATATGCGTCCTGCTACAGTATCAGAGCAGACTGATATTCTTATTGAATTAGGGTATGTCACAAAGCACATCGATTATATGGATAAACGGATTTCCGTAGTAGGGCTCACTGAAGAGGGGAAACGATTAGGTAAGTCATTATTACATTCATATGACCAATTTCTTAATGTACTATTTTCTGATTTTTCTGATGATGAAAAAGACGATTTATATCGCTTGTTAGGTAAGTTAAAGCGCCCAATCTTAAGTAAATAATTAGTTTTTCAAAATTATATAGAAAATACTTGCGAACAGTACGTGATTTATGATACTATATTGCTGTTAATTTGAGACAGTCCGCTGCCTATAAGGTGTAGGTATTGAATGTCTGCAAACAGGAGGAAACAATGAACATTATTAACGTACTTGAACAAGAACAACTTCGTACAGACATCCCTACTTTCCGCGCTGGTGACACAGTTCGCGTACACGTAAAAGTAGTGGAAGGTTCTCGTGAACGTATCCAAGTATTCGAAGGTTTGGTAATTAAACGTCAAAACGGTGGCGTACGTGAAACTTTCACAGTTCGTCGTATTGCATCCGGTGTAGGTGTAGAACGTACATTCCCACTTCACAGCCCACGCTTAGCTAAAATTGAAGTTATGCGTCGTGGTGTTGTTCGTCGTGCTAAATTGTACTACTTACGTAACCTTACTGGTAAAGCTGCTCGTATTCGCGAAAAACGCTAATGTTCATAAAAGGCTGCCGTTGGCAGCCTTTTATTTTTGCTAAAATT
>DXZL01000017.1:5716-19184 GCA_019419725.1 Veillonella sp.
AACGCTAATGTTCATAAAAGGCTGCCGTTGGCAGCCTTTTATTTTTGCTAAAATTTAGATATGAAAGGAAATACTATGGCAGATTCACCTATCGTACATTGGTTCCCTGGACATATGGCGAAAGCCACACGTATGATTACGGAGTATATCAAAAAGGTAGACGTAGTTATCGAGTTATTAGATGCACGTATTCCTCGCTCTAGTGCGAACCCTGTAATTACTGAACTCGTTGGTCAGAAACCTCATATTGTACTGTTAAATAAAGTAGATTTAGCAGATCCTAAAGCTACAAAGGAATGGACTGAGTTCTTTACTAAGCAAGGTATCACAGTATTGGCTATCGATTCTAAATCTGGTAAGGGGAATAAGAAATTAATATCTACGGTAGAGCGTTTGAGCAAGCCTATTATTGACCGTTGGGTTGCAAAAGGTATTCGCAGTCGTTCTGTACGTACTATCATCTTAGGGATTCCTAACGTTGGTAAATCTACATTGATTAACTCCTTAGCTGGCTCTGCAGCTACGCGTACAGCTAACAAAGCTGGTCATACCCGTGGTCAACAATGGGTTAAGATCGGTAAAAATCTTGAATTGCTTGATACACCAGGCGTATTATGGCCTAAATTAGAGGATCAACGCGCAGCGGCTCGCCTTGCTATGACGGGTGCTGTTTCTGATGATGTGTATGACTTAGAGCATGTAATGAAACAGCTATTAAATCATTTATTGACGAATACACCAAATATTTTGGTAGAACGTTATAAATTAAAAGAAGAAGAGATGACAGATGTTGATACTATTCTTGAAAGCATCGGCCGTCGTCGTGGTTGTCTCGTAAGTGGTGGCGTAGTAGACTTTGATAAAGCACGTCGCATCATCTTGCAAGACTATCGCAATACTAAACTTGGTACAATTACACTCGATAAAGTGGATGAAGAACCATACTATCCTGAAGATGGTGAGGAAACACAAAATGGATAAGGATGTTTTTTCTAAATTAAAGGTTGCAGAAATAAAGGCTCTCTTTGAAACTGAACAAGCCTTAGAAATTTTGCCATTGGCTCAAGAGGATACTCGTAGTTCTGTTCAAAAATTAGCTGTTTCTTACATTAAACGTCAAGAAAAAGAGCTGAAAGAACAGCAACGCCTCATGGGCATGTATGACTATGAAGGCATGTTCTATGATCAAGGGATATATCATGTAGCTGGTGTCGATGAGGTGGGTCGTGGCCCTATTGCAGGACCTGTAACGGTAGCGGCCGTTATCTTGCCGCCTATGACTTTAATTCCAGGTCTTAATGACTCTAAAAAGCTAACAGAAGAAAAGCGTGAGGCCCTCTACGATATCATCATGGACGAAGCTATAGCAGTTAGCTGTATTTCTTACGGCCCAGAAAAGATTGATGAGCTCAATATCTATGAAGCAACGCGACAAGCGATGTATGAGGCGATTCGCACGCTCAGCGTACCAGCTGAAGCAGTAGTAGCTGATGCAATGAAATTGCCTGATCTGACGATTCCTGTAGAGTCCATAATTAAGGGCGATAGTAAAAGCGCTAATATTGCAGCTGCATCCATCATTGCAAAGGTTACGCGAGATCGATATATGAAGAGCCTTGATGATGAATACCCTGGTTATGGATTTGGTATTCATAAAGGCTATTATACGGAGTTACATAAAGAAGCTGTTGAACAACAAGGTGTAACACCACTACATCGCAAGAGCTTTGAACCTATTAAATCTATCGTACGTTGGGTTAAGCCAGAGTAATTCGTAATAAATTTATTTTATGATTCGACTATTAAGTTAAGTTTTATATTTGTATTAATTGTATTAGTTGTATCATTATAAAATGCATATAGTTCATAACCGTAAAGAGGTTCCTATTGGTCACTGATGTGACTATTAGGAACCTCTTTTGTATTTACTTTTATAGTCTCCATACTCTACGCTACAAGTAAGTGTTACCTGTTGAAAGTTTAGATGTAGATTGAGTGATAACTATTCTATAAGTTATTGTAGTTACTACACGTAAATAGGAGGTATATATGAAGACGATTAGTACGGGTAAAGCATTTAATGAACTCGATTCCAAGGAACTTGGGAAATGGGGTGAACGGGTGGCCATTAAATATATTGAAAAAATAGGCCTTACTGTAGTAGATACAAATTATCGAACTAGATTAGGTGAAATCGATATTATTGCTAAACGTGATTTAGTGTATCACTTTATTGAAATTAAAGCCCGTCGTGGAATGCAGCATGGATTGGCACGAGAGGCGGTAACTAAGAAGAAACAAAAGCATATTAAACGGGCAGCCATGTTATTTTTGTATGATTTACATCAGAAAAGACGGCGCTGGAAAGAGTTATCCTTTGATGTAATCGAAGTGTACTTGCATGAAGACTTTCAAAGTTCCATTCATTATTTGCCGCAGTGCTTTTAGAGAGGTTTCTTATGTATGCAAAACTTTATGGAGCCACCTTATATGGCATAGATGGATGCATTATTACGGTAGAGGTCGATATATCGCAAGGTTTACCTGTATTTGATATCGTAGGACTGCCTAATCAGTCTGTAAAGGAAGCTCGGGAACGTGTGAGGGCAGCTATTAAAAATAGTGGTTATGACTTCCCTATGAGGCGTATCGTAGTCAATCTAGCACCTGCTACAATTCGTAAAAGTAGTGCAGGACTCGATTTAGCGATTGCTTTAGGGGTTCTCATTGCATCGGGGCAGATAAAGGGGCGTAAAGCGAAAATTTCAGCTTTATTGAATAGATGTCTATTTATGGGTGAGCTAGCCTTAGATGGTTCACTGCTACCTACCTTTGGAACCTTGGCGATGTCATTGGCAGGGGTAGAAGCCAATTACTCTACAATATATACAAGCGTAGAAAATGGAAATAATTTGAAAGCTATTCCAAATCTTACTATATATGGCGAGTCTTCTTTACAAGATATTATCACCGTCTTAGAAGACCAGGTTAAATCTAAATCTATTTCAACTTCCAAAAAGGTAAAAATAGGAAAAAATCAAGATGAGATATTAACAGATACGATGAATAATAAAAACCATAATACTACGTATGATGTAGATTTTGGCGATGTACAAGGTCAAGAGCTTGGTAAACGAGCCATGCTCATTAGTGCTGCAGGACATCATCATTGTATTATGATAGGTCCGCCTGGTGGTGGTAAAACGATGATGGCCGAACGATTACCGACCATATTGCCTCCTATGACTTGGAATGAGATGGTTGAGGTAAGTCGCATCCAAGATGTGATCGGTTTACTCGGTGATAAGGGACTCGTCAAAACTAGGCCTTTTAGGCATCCACATCATACGGCGACTTTGGCGAGTATGGTGGGTGGAGGTATACAGGGACGTCCTGGGGAAGTCACACTTGCACACGGTGGTGTTTTATTTATGGATGAAGCCCCAGAGTTT
The DNA here is from genome assembly GCA_019419725.1 of Veillonella sp. GTDB lineage: Bacteria > Bacillota > Negativicutes > Veillonellales > Veillonellaceae > Veillonella. The sequence goes on from DXZL01000017.1 coordinate 9,169, forward strand.
CAGCGCCAAGTTATTGATGCCCTAAGGCAGCCCTTAGAGTCTCGCACAATTACTATCAATAGGTCTCAAGGTAATTATATGTATCCCGCTAATTTTATTTGTATATTGGCCGCAAATCCCTGTCCCTGTGGTTATTATCATGACCCACATAGGGAATGCATATGTTCTGAAACGATGGTTAAAAACTATCAGCAACGCTTGTCAGGGCCTATTATGGACCGCATTGATTTACATATTCCCGTTGAAAGGCCTACACTAGAACAATTGTTAGATCATTCCACGTCTACTATGACAAGTGAAAGTATGAGAGAACAAGTGATTATGGCAACTACTTTGCAACAGAAACGTTATGAAAACTTAGAATTTAATTCTAATGGAGCCGTACCTCATAAGGCCATAGGTGAGCTGTGTAATATTACTGATAAGGCATGGAGTGTATTAGGCAATATATTTGATCACTTTCATTTAAGTGGACGTGCCTTTGATCGCATATTAAAGGTGGCTCGTACTATAGCGGACCTTGAGGGAAATCCACAAGTGGAGCCTCATCACATTTCCGAGGCTATGTTGTTTAGAACAGGTAAATAGGTGTAAAGATGACTAGATACGATGATACTATTTATATTGCAGGGTTGCAAAGTTTATATAATGTGGGAGCCACACATGTACGGCGTTTTATAGAGGATTTTGGGTCGCCCTATGATGCTTGGCAAGCAGTTAAGAAGGTGGAAAATTTAAAGCCTTATACACATATTTCTACTACTGATAAACGTGCTATAGCCTCATCGGCCAAAGATGAAAAGTTAGATTATATCATTTATAAAATAGACGAATATAAGATGGATTTTACTACCTTTTTAGATAAAGACTTTCCATCTATTTTGAACCATATCTATAATCCACCGGCTATATTGTTTATGCGAGGTAATAGAGCCCTTTTAGATAAACGATTAAATCGGATTGCCCTTGTAGGGGCAAGGCGCTGTTCCTTGTACGGTCGTAATGTGGCGAGAATGCTTGGTAAAGAGCTCGGTAAATACAGTACTATTATCGTCAGTGGTGGCGCACGAGGTATCGATGCACATGGTCATGAAGGACTGTTAGCGAGTCAGGGGTATGGTATTGTAGTCATGGGTTGCGGCTTAGATATAGCATATCCTCGGGAGAATACAAAATTATTTGACCGCATATTAGAAAATAATGGCTTACTTTTATCTGAATACCCACCTGGTACGCCACCATCTGCTAAACATTTTCCCGCTCGAAATCGTATCATTAGCGGTCTTAGTAGAGGTGTAATCGTAGTAGAGGCAAAAGCGAGTAGTGGTTCATTGATTACAGCAGATATGGCCATTAGTGAAGGTCGAGATGTATTTGTGGTGCCTTGTAATTTATTGGATCATACGGCGGATGGCAATAAATTCCTCATGCGTAATGGAGCCTTTGTATTAACTGGTTATGAGGATATCGTTAAGGAATATCATTTAACCTTGCGAGATATGTTTAGTAATAAAGAAACACTTTCACCACCAAATAAAAAAGATGCTATGGGTGTAAAAGATTGTAATCAAATAGGGAATAATGGTCAGGGAGTTGATACACAAGGGCTCTCTATGTTAAGCTTTAATGTGGATAGGAGTCTAATCTTAAGCGAAATACCTCATGATCGTTGTATCACTGTTAGTGATATTTTGAAAGCGACCTCTATTTCATTACAACAACTGCAGCCCTTATTACTAGAGTTAGAAATGGAAGGGGCTATAGAGAATCATCCGCCGAGAGGCTATATTAATATGACTAGGAGTGATATACTTGTCCATTAAACGATCAATCGTTATTGGCGAGCCAAAAGCAGCTAGTACTAGTAAAGATACTAAAAAGAAAAGTACTAAGAAAGAGAGTACTACCATAAAACGTAAGGTTACTAAAGAAGCCCTTACTCCAATGGGAATTGTACGGGATAAATCTGTACTACAAACCTCCGTGCCACCAGAGCAACGTGAACCACGCGTATATAATCCTGATGGCAAAGTATTGGTTATCGTAGAGTCTCCTGCTAAATCTAAAACAATTGAAAAATTCTTAGGTCCTAACTACGTTGTAAAGGCGAGTATGGGCCACTTACGAGATTTGCCAAAGTCACAAATGGGCATCGATATCGAACATGATTTCACGCCTCGTTATAGCAATTTGGTAACTCGTAAAAAGGTTATTGATGAACTCGTCTCTTATGCCGATGAAAGCAGTGCCGTATTGCTCGCAACTGACCCTGACCGGGAAGGGGAAGCTATTTCTTGGCATTTAGCGTACATTTTAAACGTAGATCCTACATCTACATGTCGTATTACGTTCAATGAGATTACTAAAAATGCTGTTGCAGAGGCCTTAGAATCTCCACGTACTATCGATATGAACATGGTTGATGCTCAACAAGCACGCCGTGTATTAGATCGTATCGTTGGCTATAAATTGAGTCCTTTATTATGGAAAAAGGTTTGTAAAGGCCTTAGTGCAGGTCGTGTGCAATCTGTTGCAGTTCGACTTATCTGTGAAAGAGAGCGAGAAATTCAAGCTTTCGTACCACAAGAATATTGGACTATTGAAGGCAATTTTGAAACGCCTAAAAAAGAGGCTTTCACTGCAGAACTGACTCATATTAAAGGCGAGAAAATCGATATTACTACTGAAAGTGAAGCACAAGCCGTAGTAGATGCTATTGGCGGAGCCGATGCAGTAGTGACAAATATTGAAAAGCGCAAACGTTCTCGTAAAGCGGCACCTCCCTTTACAACGTCTACGTTGCAACAAGATGGTGTGCGTAAATTGAACTTTGGCGCGAAGCGTACCATGATGATTGCACAACATCTTTACGAAGGTCTTGAAATCGGTTCCTATGGCCACGTAGGTTTGATTACGTACATGCGTACAGACTCTACGCGTATCTCTAAAGAGATGCAGGTCATGGCTAAGGACTATATTATTCGTAACTATGGTGAAGATTATTATCCTTCTAAACCTAATATGTATGGTGCAAAAGGTTCTGCTCAAGACGCCCATGAAGCGATTCGTCCTACATCATTAGAGTTAACACCAAAAATGGTAGAACCATTCTTGAGTCGTGATGAGCTAAAATTATATACGTTGATTTGGAATCGTTTTATGGCGAGTCAAATGGCACCACAACAAAACGAATCTACAACTATTGAATTGACCGTTCATGATGATTACACATTTAAAGCGACAGGCTCTCGCGTAATCTTCCCAGGTTTTAGTGCTGTCTATGAAGATGCGAAAAAAGAGGACGCTCCTCAATTGCCTGTGCTTAAAAAGAATGATGCTGCTCATACAGTAGAGGTATTGCCTGAACAACACTTCACACAACCACCTCCTCGTTACTCTGAGGCGAGTCTTATCAAAACACTAGAAGAACTCGGTATTGGTCGTCCTAGTACGTATGCACCAATTTTAGATACTATCGTAAGCCGTAACTATGTAGAGAATACGAATAAACAATTTATTCCCACAGAGCTAGGCTTTGTTGTGGTAGATTTCTTGATCGCGTACTTTGAAAAAATCATCAATACAGGTTTTACTCGAGACCTTGAAGAAGAGCTTGACGCTATTGCATCCGGTAAGGATACATATCTAAAGGTATTGTCTGATTTCTATGAAGTATTCGCTAAAGAACTAGAGGATGCGAGCGATGTAGATCGCATTGAAATTGCATCTATGGAAAGTGATGAAACTTGTGAACTTTGTAATAGCCCAATGGTATATAAATTTGGTCGCTATGGTAAATTCCTAGCATGTTCTAACTTCCCAGAATGTAAAAATACTAAACCTATTACGGTAGGTACAGGTGTAACTTGCCCTAAATGTAAGGAAGGAGAAATCGTAGAGCGTAAGTCTCGCCGTGGTCGTCTATTCTACGGCTGTAACCGATACCCACAATGTGACTTTACATTATGGGATAAACCAACCCATGATTTCTGTGAAACATGTGGTTCTATTATGGTTGAAAAGACATATAAAAATGGGACAACTAAAAAGTTCTGTTCCAATGAAACATGTCCAACTAGACCACCAAAGAAAACAAGAAAGAAAAAAAGTGAAGCTAGTGAAGAAACTGTAAAAGAATCTAAAGAATCTGAAAAATCTGAAGCATCAAAAAAGTCTAGCAAAGCTAAAAAAGAGGAAACAACAGTTGAATAATAAAAATGTTATTGTTATTGGTGCGGGCCTAGCCGGTTCTGAGGCGGCTTGGCAACTCGCTAATCGTGGCATTCATGTAGATTTATATGAAATGCGCCCCGTGAAGAGTTCTCCTGCGCACCAAACAGATCAATTTGCAGAGCTCGTATGTAGTAACTCCTTGCGAGCTGGCAATATTGAAAATGCAGTAGGTCTTTTAAAAGAAGAAATGCGTCGTCTAGGTTCCCTTATTATGGAATGTGCCGATGCAACTGCTGTACCTGCCGGTGGTGCCTTAGCCGTTGATCGTCATTTATTTAGTGAAATGGTGACGAATAAGGTAAAAGGCCATCCTAATATTACAGTTCACCACGAAGAGGTGACGGAGATTCCTGCTGAAGGCACTGTTATTTTTGCTTCTGGTCCACTTACGTCTGAAGCATTAGGTGATAAAATAAAAGCATTAACAGGGGAAACCGGTTTTTATTTCTACGATGCAGCAGCTCCTATTGTTACGGCAGAATCTTTGAATTACGACAAAGTATTTGCCGCTTCTCGTTACGACAAGGGCGATGCAGATTACCTTAATTGTCCTATGACAGAAGAGGAATACAAAGCATTCTGGCATGAGCTCACTACGGCTGAAGCCGTGCAACCGAAGGATTTTGAAAAGGAAATCTACTTTGAAGGTTGCATGCCTGTTGAAATCATGGCGAGCCGTGGGGAAGACACATTGCGCTATGGTCCACTTAAACCAGTTGGTTTAGTAGATAAACGGACTAATGAGGAATCTTATGCAGTTGTTCAATTGCGTAAGGAGAACAAAGAAGGCACCATGTTTAACTTGGTAGGCTTCCAAACTCACTTAAAGTGGGGCGAACAAAAGCGTGTATTTGGTATGATTCCAGGCCTTGAAAACGCAGAATTCGTTCGTTATGGCGTGATGCATCGTAATACGTATATCAATTCACCTGAGTTGTTGAACCATGCATTCCAACTTCAAAAAGAACCGCGTTTATTCTTTGCTGGTCAAATGACAGGCGTAGAAGGGTATTTAGAATCTGCTGCGAGTGGTCTTATGGTAGGTCTTCAAGTAGAACGTTATTTAGAGGAACGCTCATTTATTGATTTCCCTAAAACTACGGCGATCGGCTCCCTTAGCCACTATATTTCTAACTACGAAGGGTCTAACTTCCAACCGATGAATGTCAACTTTGGCATCATGGATCCATGGCCTCAAAAAGTACGTAAGAAAAAAGAGAAAAATGCACTCATTGCTAATCGAGCATTAGAAGAACTGGATGCATTAAAAGCTAAAGAAAATTTATAGGATAAGTTATTTACGTATTGATTTAGCTTGTTAGGTCAATCGTAAAATATGACTTACATAAAAAATCCTTCATTCACATACCTAGGAATGAAGGATTTTTTATTATTTACTGTTTTATTTACGTTTTTTAGTTTTAACTGTAGGCTCTGTAGCAACAATTATTTTTTGATTTTTCTTTTCTAGATAGCCTAGATAGATAAATACACAGATACCAATGATGATGACAATCAAGCTAGTCATTTGAGCAGATTTTAAGCCTAATGTTAAGTTTACATAGTCACCGCGCAAAAATTCAAGGAAGAATCTAGCCGTAGAATAGAGAATCGCATAAAGCACGAATACTTGACCTTTAGCATGTTTAAAGGAGCTAAATAATAGGAGGGCTACAAAGATAAGAATGTCGATTTGACCTTCCCAGATTTCGGCTGGCCATAATGGTTGATTGCCGTAGGTGCGATGTGCTAACGTGCTTTCAGGGTAGAGAATACCAAAATTACCGCCCGTAGGATGACCAAAGGCATCGCCATTTAAGAGATTTGCCATACGGCCTACAGATTGTGCCAAAATCAATGCTGGTGCAAATAAATCGGCAAAAGCCCAAAAGTCGATATTATTTTTACGTAAGTACCAATAGCCTGCAATGGTGCCAAGAACGACACCGCCTTGAATGGCCATGCCACCTTGCCATACAAAGGGGATTTCTAGTAAATGATTGCCATAGTACTGCCAATCAAAGAAGAACACATCCCATAATCTGGCACCGATGAGACCTGCTACGGCAACAGTAATGGAAAAGTCGATGATATGTTCATGCCAACCACGACCATCTTTTTTTAATAAAACATAGGCAACCGAGGCACCACAGATGATAGCTAAGGCTAACATGGCACCATAAGCCCTGATAGGAAAGTCACCTATAAAAAATAGATATTGATGCATATAAAACTCCTTTTGTAATAACTTGTATTCTATAAGGTAAATTATAAATTACATGTACCCTTCATGCAACAACTGAGATGAATTCTAGATAATATGGTATAATATAGAGATTAAAATTATATCCCCTTATGGGGCTAGAGTTAGGAGAGTTCATGATTCGTAAATCTACTATTTTAAAATCTTTAACAGCTTTAGTAATGTCCGCATTATCTACGACTGCAGTACAAGCTGAGGTATTGGTTCCCGTTGACCAATTCTTAGCAAATACAACGCGTCATTACGAAGCAAATCAATATAAAACATCCTATACGGTGTATGTACCTCAAACAGAGTTACAAGGAAATGCTATTGTTTTAAATCCTGCTGCCGTTGGTGAACCTGTAAAATTGCCAACTACAAGTAAAAATGGCATTACCTATGTCGATATTGAGTCTGATCCAGCTATGCTCGGTGTGAGCTATACAAAGGTCAATGGTCAATTAACATTAGGTCCTGCACCGCAAGCCTCTACAGTAAAAGCTCCTTATACAATGCAAACACCATTGTCTTGGGCCTTTGATCCATGGCCAACACAGGGGACTCCATATCAAGCAAAACTGAATTCCAGTGGTGATAATATTATTTCTCCAAGTTGGTTCAAATTGCATAGCCTTGGCCTTGAAGCAAGTCCTAATGTAAGTATTGATTATGTTAACGATTATAAAAGTAAAGGTTACCACGTATGGCCTTTGATTACGAATCGATTTGATCCTGGCTTTACAAGTGGCATCTTAGCAGATCAATCTGTATGGAAAAAATATGCTCATAACCTTGTGCAATATGCCTATATTTACGGATTTGATGGTTATAACTTTGACTTTGAAAATATTGATTATGCCGATCGTGATCGTTTAACAGCGTTTGTAGCATATTTATCTAATCATTTACATCAATACAATATTAAAACATCCATCGATGTAACTGGTTATTCTGATAGCCCAGAATGGTCCTTAGTATATAACCGCAGTGCCTTTGCTAATTCCGTAGACTATGTAGTTCTCATGGCGTATGACGAAACATGGGCTAAAAGTACAACAGCAGGTCCTGTAGCTAGTTATCCATGGGTTCGCAATCATACAGAAAAAATGCTTTCTGAAGTACCATCTCAAAAATTGGTACTTGGTGTACCATTCTATATGCGCTTATGGCATGATACTAATGGCTATGCAAAAGGCGAAACTTTGGCTATGAAAAACACAGGTAGCTATTTTGCAAATTATAAAGATAAAATGACTTGGGATGATCGATTAAAACTATATTATTTATCTATCCCAACTGGCTCTGGTTCTGACCGTATCTGGTTTGAAGATAATACGTCTTTAGGTTTGAAACTAGATCTCGTAAAAGAATTACAGCTTGGTGGTTTTGCTGCATGGCGTAAAGGCTTTGAAGATGAAAGTACTATCGCTATGATTCAAGGTAAAGACTTAGGTAGTGGCATCCCTAAATCTCCTACAGCGGTTGTTCCTGAACCTGTAGTAGAAGAAACAAAACCATTAACTAAACTTGAACAATATAAATTGCGCTTAGAGGAAAAAGAAAAGGCAAAAGCCGCAAAGGCAGAAGCTAAACGCAAGGCTAAAGAGGAAAAAGAATTAGCTAAACGTAAAGCTAAGGAAGAAGCGCAGCAAGCTAAAGCGGAGAAAAAACGTTTAGAAGAAGAGGCTAAAGCGCAAAAGGAACGTGATGCACAAGAGGTAAAGGATAAAATTGCTTCTTATAAGAGTCATGGTTCTGTTCAAAATACAACTACTAAAAACGAATTAACAAAATCTGTACAAGTAGTAAAACGCTAGAGTTTGACTGCTTTCATAGTAAGTAGTAAAATAAAAATATTGATTATAAAACGGCAACTAATGAGGTTGACTATATGAGGAGGCCCCTACATGAATGAAAAATATGTAGCCCAAGATATTGAGAAAAAGTGGCAACAGTATTGGGAAGATAACCATACATTTAAAACAGAATATGATGAATCTAAAGAAAAATACTATGTATTAGAAATGTTCCCGTACCCATCTGGTAACTTACACATGGGTCACGTGCGTAACTATTCCATCGGTGACGTAGTAGCTCGTTTCAAAAAAATGAAGGGCTTCAACGTGCTACATCCAATGGGCTGGGACTCCTTTGGTATGCCTGCTGAAAATGCGGCTATCAAACATGGTATTGCACCTAAAACATGGACACTGGACAATATCGAGAACATGAAATTGCAACAAAAAGCACTTGGCTTGTCCTATGATTGGGACCGTGAAGTTGCAACATGTAAAGAAGATTATTACAAATGGACCCAATGGTTCTTCCAACAATTTTATAAAAAAGGCTTAGCTTATAAAAAAGAAGCTAAAGTAAACTGGTGTGAAACGTGCCATACTGTATTGGCGAACGAACAAGTTATCGACGGTGCTTGCTGGCGTTGTGACAACCCAGTTGAGAAAAAAGATTTGTCTCAATGGTTCTTGCGCATTACAGAATATGCTGATCGCTTATTAACTGATTTAGACACTCTTGATCACTGGCCACAACGCGTTAAATTGATGCAAAAGAACTGGATTGGCCGCTCTGAAGGTACAGAGTTCTCCTTCGAAGTTCCATCCATTAATGAACGTGTATCTGTGTATACTACACGAGTTGATACTATTTATGGCGTAAGCTATGTAGTATTGGCTCCTGAACATCCATATGTAGAACGCCTTATTGAAAATGCTACTAATAAAGCTGAATTGGAAGCTTTCATTACGCGTATGCGCAATATGAGCGATATCGACCGTACATCTACAGATGCACCAAAAGAAGGTATGTTCACTGGTTCCTATGCAGTAAACCCTATGTCTGGCGAACAAGTTCCAGTTTGGATTGCAAATTATGTATTAGTAGACTACGGTACAGGTGCTGTAATGGGTTCCCCTGCACATGATGAACGTGACTGGGAATTTGCTCATAAATACGATTTGCCTATTAAACAGGTTGTAGCTCGAGAAGGCGAAGAATATAGCCTTGAAAAATGGCAAGAATGGTACCATGAAGATGGTGTCCTCGTTAATTCTGGTGAATATAACGGCCAAACATCTGAAGAGGCTCGTAAAACTATTACAGCTGCTCTTAATGAACGCGGTATTGGTGAAGGTAAAGTAAACTTCCGCCTTCGTGACTGGTTGATTTCTCGTCAACGTTACTGGGGCGTGCCAATTCCTGTAGTATATTGTGAAAAATGTGGTGAACAACTCGTTCCTGAAGAACAGTTGCCAGTACGCTTGCCAGAGGATGTTAAATTTGAATCTGGTGCTGTATCTCCATTGGCTACATCTGAAAGCTTCTTAAATACTACATGTCCTAAATGTGGTGGTCCTGCACGTCGTGAAACAGACACAATGGACACATTTATCGATTCCTCTTGGTACTTCTTGCGCTATACAGACGCTAAAAACGACCAAGTTCCATTCGATAAAAAAATTGCTAACTACTGGATGAATGTTGACCAATATATCGGCGGTATTGAACATGCTATCTTGCA
>DXZL01000170.1:0-1622 GCA_019419725.1 Veillonella sp.
GATTGTACCGATGTTAACATGCGGTTTCGTACGTTCAAATTTTTCTTTTGCCATTTTAAATTATCCTCCGAGGAAAATAGTAATTCTATTAATCTAATGTAAGATTAACCGTTTTTCTTTGCTTGAATTTCTTCAGCAATTTTCTTAGGAACTTCTTCGTAATGATCGAATGTCATGGAGTAGTTACCGCGACCTTGCGTTTTGGAACGAAGGTCAGTTGCGTAACCGAACATTTCGCTCAATGGAACATATGCTTTGATATGTTGGTTACCATTACGAGCTTCCATGCCGTCCATGCGACCACGACGGGAGTTCAAGTCACCGATAACGTCGCCCATGTATTCTTCAGGAACGTCTACTTCTACGGACATATATGGTTCAAGCAATGCAGGATCTGCTTTGCGAGCACCTTCTTTAAAGCCCATGGAACCAGCGATTTTGAAGGCCATTTCGTTGGAGTCAACGTCATGGTAGGAGCCGTCAAATACGATAACTTTGATGTCAACCATTGGATAACCAGCGATAACACCGGATTCCATAGCTTCTTTGACACCGTTTTCTACAGGTCCGATGTATTCACGAGGAATTGCACCACCTACGACCTTATTTTCAAATTCGAAGCCAGCACCTGGTTCTTGTGGAATCAATTCCAACCAGCAGTGACCATATTGACCACGACCACCAGATTGACGTACGAATTTACCTTCAGATTTAACTGCTTTACGGATAGTTTCGCGATATGCTACTTGAGGTTTACCTACGTTGCAGTCTACTTTGAACTCACGGTTCATACGGTCAACGATGATATCCAAGTGAAGTTCGCCCATACCGGAGATAATAGTTTGACCTGTTTCTTCATCAGTACGAACTTTGAAAGTAGGATCTTCTTCTGCCAAACGAGCAAGAGCTGTACCCATTTTTTCTTGGTCAGCTTTTGTTTTAGGTTCAACAGCAACGGAGATAACTGGTTCAGGGAATTCCATGGACTCAAGAATTACAGGATTCTTTTCATCACAAAGAGTATCACCAGTAGTAGTATCTTTCAAGCCTACAGCTGCAGCGATGTCGCCAGCGTAAACCATGTCGATTTCTTTACGAGTGTTAGCGTGCATTTGAAGAATACGGCCGATACGTTCTTTTTTACCTTTTGTGGAGTTGAAAACGTAGGAACCGGATTCCAATGTACCGGAGTACACACGGAAGAACGCTAATTTACCAACATAAGGGTCAGCCATGATTTTGAATGCCAATGCAGAGAATGGCTCTTCATCGGAAGAAGGACGAGTAGTTTCTTCTTCAGTACCAGGAACGATACCTTTAATAGCTGGGATGTCGATAGGAGCTGGCATGTAATCTACAACAGCGTCCAACAACATTTGTACACCTTTGTTTTTGTAGGAAGAACCACAAAGAACTGGGAACAATTGGTTAGCAATAACTGCTTTACGCAATGCTGTTTTCAATTCTTCGATGGAGATTTCTTCGCCTTCCAAATATTTCATCATAATATCGTCATCAGTTTCAGCGATAGCATCGATCATCATTTCGCGACGAGCTTCAGCTACTTCTTGATATTCAGCAGGGATATCAGTGATTTCATATTCTTTACCGTCATCGGATTT
>DXZL01000170.1:1722-3007 GCA_019419725.1 Veillonella sp.
AGAACGTTCTACTTCTACAGTAAAGTCAACGTGACCAGGAGTATCGATGATATTGATACGATGATCTTTCCAGTGACATGTTGTCGCCGCAGAAGTGATTGTGATACCACGTTCTTGTTCTTGCGCCATCCAGTCCATCGTAGCAGCACCTTCATGTACTTCGCCGATCTTGTGAACGATACCTGTATAGTAGAGGATACGTTCTGTAGTTGTTGTCTTACCAGCATCGATGTGAGCCATGATACCGATATTACGAGTTTTTGCTAAGGAAAACTCTCTTGCCACAGTTGTCACCTCTTATTACCAACGATAATGAGCAAATGCTTTATTAGCTTCTGCCATTTTATGAGTATCTTCTTTTTTCTTGATTGCAGCGCCTGCATTGTTGAAAGCGTCCATCAATTCGCCTGCTAAGCGTTCTTTCATAGTGCGTTCACCACGAAGACGAGCGTAGTTTACAACCCAGCGAATACCGAGTGTTTGACGGCGATCAGCACGAACTTCAACTGGCACTTGATAGTTAGCACCACCGATACGGCGAGCACGTACTTCAAGTACAGGCATAACATTTTTCAATGCTTGATCAAAAACTTCCATTGGGTCTTGACCCATTTTGGAACGAATAATTTCGAATGCATCATATACGATAGTTTCAGCAATGCCTTTTTTGCCATCGTACATAACTTTGTTAATGAAACGTGTTACTAATTTGCTGTTGTACACCGGATCTGGAAGTACATCACGTTTCGGAACAGGGCCTTTTCTTGGCATGTTCAATTCCTCCTTTATAATGATGTGTGTTAATTTCGTTTAATGGCTAAAATTATTTTTTAGCTTTTTTCGCGCCGTATTTGGAACGACTTTGCATACGGTTTTGTACGCCAGCTGTATCCAATGCACCACGAACGATGTGATAACGCACACCTGGAAGGTCTTTTACACGACCGCCTCTGATAAGTACAACACTGTGTTCTTGTAAATTGTGACCAATGCCTGGGATGTAAGCAGTTACTTCAATAGCGTTTGTCAAACGTACACGGGCAACTTTACGAAGCGCGGAGTTTGGTTTCTTTGGAGTAGCTGTGTACACACGAGTACATACACCACGTTTTTGTGGAGATTCTTGAAGCGCTGGAGCTGTAGATTTTTTAGTCAAGCTCATGCGACCTTTGCGTACTAGCTGATTAATTGTTGGCATTTGGGCACCTCCTTTCCAAATTTGAGATTTATAATTGATCCGTCATAACAAAGTGTTACATCGGATATTACCAAGATTAACGTAGGA
>DXZL01000171.1 GCA_019419725.1 Veillonella sp.
GTCAATTGTTTTTGGTTTACGTCATGTTGGTATTGACCTACGCCGATAGATTTAGGATCAATCTTAACAGATTCAGCCAATGGATCTTGTACACGCCGTGCAATGGATACGGCACCGCGTATGGTTACGTCTAAATCTGGTAATTCATCGATAGCCAATTTAGAAGCAGAGTATACAGATGCGCCTGCTTCATTAGTGATAATGTAGTGGCAATCTAATTTTTCCTCTTCAATCATGGTGGAAGCAAACTGCTCTGTTTCGTAGGATGCAGTACCATTACCAATGGATAAGAGGGTAACTTTGAACTTACGGATTTTATCAGCCAATACCTTTTGTGCTTCCTTGCGAAGCTTTTCACTATTTGTTAAATAGTAGGCACCATAATCTAGCACATTACCTTGTTGATCGATGATGGCCATCTTACAACCTGTGCGGTAACCAGGGTCAAGTCCCATGATAACATGACCTGCCAAAGGTGGTTGTAACAATAGGTTTTTAAGGTTTACACCGAATACCTTGATAGCTTGCTCATCCGCATTCTCCGTCAACTCATTACGTATATCACGCTCTAGAGCAGGGAAAATTAGACGTTTGTACGCATCGGCTACTGCAGCCGCTTTATAGTCTGCGAATATGGATTTCGGATTTTTCTCTAACTTTTGCACCATGTACGCTACATAGGTATCACCTGGCACAGTAAGGGCTAACTTTAAAGCACCTAATTTTTCACCGCGATTAACCGCCAAGATACGGTGAGATGGCATTTGACGAACCGGTTCAGCATATTCTGCGTATTGCAAGAACTGTTGTTGTACCTCTTCATCACCAGTCAACTCAGCTTGAATAAAGCCTTCGTTCCACATCTTTTTACGCAAGTAAGCACGAAAGTCTGCACTATCACTAACAATTTCCGCTACGATATCAGAGGCACCTTGAATAGCGTCCTCTGATGTGGGCACCTCTTCCGTTACAAATTCTTTAGCAATCTCTAAAGGATTACCAGAGGTAACCGTATCGTTAAGGATCATGTCCGCCAACGGCTCTAAGCCTCGTTCACGGGCGATCATCGCACGTGTGCGTTTCTTAGGTCGGTATGGTAAATAGAGATCCTCTAACTCTTGAAGCTTTGTTGCGGCTTCTAAGGACTTCATCAACTCGTCGGTCATCTTTTCTTGCTCTGTAATAGAGGCAATGATTTCTTGACGACGTGTTTCCAAGTTACGCAAGTATTTAATGCGTTCTTCAATGGTACGTAATTGCTCATCTTGCAATTCGCCTGTTACTTCTTTACGATAACGCGCAATAAATGGCACCGTATTGCCTTCGTCCAATAATTCTACGGCAGCTTGCACCTGCTTTGGCTTAACATTTAATTCACTACCAATAATGGCAAACATTCTTTCACTCATTTAGATGCCTTTCTGCGATAGGTTACAAAACGATGAGGATATTTGTTCTTTTCATCCACCACGCCGTCTACTACGGAATCAATGGTGAAAGCCTCTTCTGGAAACTCTGGGAAAAATGCATCCCCTTCAAATTCGTGATCTACTTCAGTAATGTACATCGTATCCACGTAAGGCAAGAAAGCCTCATATACTTGAGCACCGCCGATAACATAGGCCGCATCAAGAGCACGTGCTGCTTCTGCAGCCGCCTCAGGACTATGGAATATCTTAACCCCTTCTGGCGCATCAAAGCCCTTATCACGAGTAATCACCCAGTGCTCACGATTTGGCAACAGGAACGGCAAACTTTCAAAGGTCTTACGTCCCATAATGATGACATTACCTGTAGTTTTTTCTTTAAAGAATTTCAAATCATTCGGCAAGTGCCAAATTAAGGTATTATCTTTACCGATTACACGATTATGTGCTACGGCTACGATTAATGCTAACATACTGCCCTCTTTCGATTCATACTATATGGTAACAGTCATAATTGTAATACTATTTAGCAATGGTCACGAACATAATATTAAATGGCAATAGCTGTACATATTATGCACTTTAGCAATGGTCATGAATACAATGCTATACAGCAACAGTCATGGACAATTTACCTAGATGTTCATACCCATCTAATGTAACATCCTCCGGTGTAAAGTCGTAGAAGTCTTTCACGTCTGGATTTACTACAATTTTTGGCGCTGGCAACGCTTGATCACGACGTGCCAATTGCTCGCGCAATGCTTCTACGTGGTTTTCATAGACATGAGCATTGTTAATAACATGAGTAAATTTACCAGGTTTAAGGCCTGTTACTTGAGCAATCATGCATTGTAACGCTGCATATTGAGCAGTATTAAATGGAACGCCAAGACCCATATCACCACTGCGTTGGATGAGCATACAGTTCAAGTATCCATCAGCTACGTCCCATAATGTTTCATATGCACATGGTTGTAACGCCATATCATCTAAATCCTCAATATTCCACAATGTAACAATCATACGGCGGCTGTCTGGATCTTCTTTAATGGTTTTGATTAAATTGTCTAATTGTTTGTACTTTGCGATTTGGTAACCATAAGCCTTACCAATGGTGCCGTCTTCACGCATCCACTCATCCCATACACGCACGTTCATCTCTTGCAATTTGCGTACATCGTTAGATTGCATTTGCCAAATCCACAACAATTCTTTTACCGCTGTTTTGAAAGCTACAAATTTTGTAGTCAAAATGGGAAATTCCTCTTGCAAATCGAATTGCATGATTTGATGAGGTAATTTATAGGTCGCAATGCCCGTACGATTTTGACCATATGTACCGTGTTCTAAAATATTTTCAATAATACCGAGGTATTGTGTATCTGCTAGACTCATATATCCCCCTAAATCTATGTATACTAAGTCGAATAATACTAACCTTATATCTTACAATATATAGTACTATCATACTAAAAAATGCATAGCACTACCATATATACAGTAAAATTTATTATCCCTTATATTCTGCAATGGCCTGTAAAAA
>DXZL01000172.1 GCA_019419725.1 Veillonella sp.
AATGGACATATCATTAGAAACTGGAATGGTGAGGGATATGGTCCTGTTCGTTTGCTAGATATTTTGAAGTACTCTATTAATACTGGTATGGCTGAAATTGGTACATTAACAGGTGCAGATATTCTCTCGAAATATATACGTGATTATGGCTTTGGCTCTGAAACAGGTATTGAATTGCCTGGTGAAGGAGCAGGTATTTTGTATAATCCAGAGGATATGAGTAAGCTAGACGTTGCGACTATGTCCATCGGTCAAGGTATTGCGGTTACACCATTACAAATGGTTCGCGCCTTTGGTGCACTTTCTAATGGTGGGGCTATGATGAAACCACATATCATCAAGTCTTATAGTAACTCTCAAGGCGATGTTACAAGTACGACTGAAACATCTGTTGTGGGACAACCAGTTCCGGCGGAAACCGCTAAAACCATTGTAGATATTCTAGAAAAAGAAGTATCCGAAGGTGGCGGTACAAAAGCGATGGTAGAAGGTTATCACTTCGGCGGTAAAACTGGTACGGCGCAAAAACTAGATACCAAACATGGCGGTTATCTCGACGGACAATACATTGCGTCCTTTATTGGCTTTGGCCCTGTAGAGGATCCAAAATTTGTAGTTCTTGTCGTTATTGATGACCCACAAAAGGGTTCTTTTTATGGTAGTCAAATTGCAGCCCCTGTATTTAAGGACATCGTATCTCAACTTGTACGGTATTACCAAATGAGTCCGTATGTTAAAGAAAGTACACCAGTAGCTGTTAAAGCTGCTAATACATTACCTGAACCAAAACCGGGAAGTGATGGTTCTGTTACATTGCCTAACTTTACTGGTTTTACCTATGGTGAAGTGCGTGATTGGTTACATAAGGCGGGACTTGCCTTTAAACCGGATGGAACTGGTACGGCTACATCTCAAGATGAAAGTAGCGGTACAACTGTTCAGGCTGGTACAGCAATTACTGTTCATTTCCGTAGATAAAACGAATTCGGTCATAATTAGAAATTATAGACAGTTCGTTATATAATAGAATAAGAGACTTAGGTGCCTCTCCGGAGGCACCTTATTTTATAGATAGTTTGAATGAATGGAGATACTTATGATCGAATTACGCGGTAAAGCAGTAGCAGACGCTCACAAGGCGATTTTACAAGAAAAAGTTGCAGCAGTTGGCGACTCTGTAATTACTATGGCAGTATTACTCGTTGGTGAAGACCACGGTGCTCATATGTACGCTACATTTATGGAAAAGACAGCAAAGAATTTTGGCTATGGCTTTGTGTTAAAACAATTACCTGAAACGGCTACACAGGATGAAGTAGTTACAGCATTGCAAGAATTAAATAATGATGCGGCTGTTCATGGGATTTTACCGTTAATGCCGATGCCTAAACACATTGATACAGAGGCTCTTATCGATATGCTAGATCCTAAAAAAGATATCGATGGTCTAACTACGTATAATATTGGTCTTGTAACTGCCGGTAAAGGTGGCTTTGCCCCTTGTACTGCCAAGGCGTGCATGGCGATTTTAAACCACTATGATATTCCTGTAGAGGGTAAACATGTGGTAGTAATCGGTCGTAGCCAAGTGATTGGTAAGCCGGTAGCTCTTATGACACTTGGTGCACATGGTACGGTTACAATGTGCCATTCCAGAACCCCTGATTTGGCAGAACAAGTAAAACGTGGCGATATCGTTATTGCTGCAGCGGGTCGTGCTCATATGATTACAGCAGATATGATTAAGCCAGGTGCTGTTGTTATCGATGTAGGCATTAATGAACTAGAAGGTAAGACGGTAGGCGATGTTGATTATGAAGCGGTAAAAGATATTGCGTCTGCAATTACTCCAGTGCCTGGTGGTGTAGGCTCTGTAACGACTACTATGATGCTTGAAGCTGTATATGAGGCATACCATGCATGAGATGTCTATAGCAGAAGGCATACTTGATGTAGCCCTCGATACGTTACGCCAACACGATGCATCTGTGATCCATTCCGTTCAACTCGATTTGGGCCTTATGAGTGGAGTGGAGCCAGATTCTCTCCTCTTTTGCTGGGAAGCAGTTACAAAGGGGACTGCAGCTGAAGGTTCGCGTATAGAAATTAACACGATTCCTATTGAAGGAAAGTGCTTGGATTGTGATAAAACATTTCCTGTAGAAAATTATAAGTTTATCTGTCCCTATTGTGACAGTCATTTCGTACAAACCATTGGTGGCCGCGAACTACAAGTGACCTCCATGGATATCGATTGATAGAAAGGTTAGGACATGCAAGTTCAAGTTAAAACTAATGTATTGGCAAAAAATGATGCCATTGCAGAGTCCTTACAACAGTTGTTTAAGGAAAAAAATATTTTTGTATTTAATCTATTAGGTTCTCCAGGGGCTGGTAAAACATCTCTGTTAGAGGCAACTTTACATGATTTGAAAAAAGATTACCGCCTTGCTGTTATTGAAGGTGATTTATTTACTGCTAAGGATGCGGAACGGATTCATGAATTAGGCGTTCCTGTTATTCAAATCAATACAGTGGGAGGTTGCCATCTTGATGCACAAATGATTCAAGATGCACTAGGTGATTTAAATCTTGATGAACTGGATATGATCATTATCGAGAATGTAGGTAACCTTGTATGCCCTGCAGAATTTGAGATTGGTGAAAGCATGAAGGTAACTGTATTATCTGTTACTGAAGGTGAGGATAAGCCTCTTAAATACCCATTAATCTTTAAAGAGTCAAAGGCTATCCTCATTAATAAGATAGATTTATTGCCTTATGTACCTTTCAAAAAAGATAAGGCCATACAAGATATACGTAATTTGAATCCAACAGGAGAGATTTTTGAAGTAAGTTGCACGGCCCATAATGGGTTAGAGCCATGGTTGACATGGTTGCGTGCGCAATTGGAGAGTAATCGATGAATCATTCTATTAAGAGCCGTATCGTAGCGGCACTT
>DXZL01000173.1 GCA_019419725.1 Veillonella sp.
GTATATGAACGGAGGTATATCTATGAAGGCCTATGTACAAGTTTATACCGGCGAAGGCAAGGGTAAAACGACCGCTGCTATCGGTCTAGCTATCCGTGCCATCGGTGCTGGCAAGAAAGTCCTCTTTTTGCAATTTATGAAATCTAAAGTATATAGTGAACATACTATTTTACCTACCTTAAAGAATTTAACCTTAGAAACCGTGGGCAAGCCATTCTTTATCATTAAAGAAGGGATGAAGAGCAAGGACGAACTCGCTAAATGGGGCGATGAAGTGGTTGTCTTTGAATCTGGCAATCCGCCAAAGGACTATGTAGCGCTCATAGAAAAAGGCTACGAAGGTGCACTAGCTGCTATCAGCAGTGGTGAGTACGATCTCGTCGTTCTTGATGAATACAACATGGCACTTTTCTTTGAACTCATTACATGGGATAAAACAAAGGCTTTGCTCGATGCTCGTCATCCAGAAACGGAACTCGTATTTACGGGCCGTGGGGCTCCTCAAGAATTAATCGATGAGGCAGACCTTGTAACGGAAATGAAAGAGGTCAAACATTACTACCTTCAAGGCGTAATGGCTCGAAAAGGTATTGAAAACTAATCATAGGTACACCTAAGGAGGTGATGTGGTTGAGTACAGTGGCTATTGTGGCCCTCGTTATTGTGGCCATCATTGCAGCACTCATCTTGATTATCCTACTGACACCAATCACATATAGCATCGAAATCAACGGACGCTCGCCATATCGTGGCGAGGTGCGCGTCAAATGGCTGTGGCGTGTATTTTCACTGCATCTAGCGTATTTGCAGGACAAACCATTTTTTAAGGAATTATACATTTTGGGCATGCTCAAAATTGGTCCTGTGAAAGACTATGAAGAATGGCTTGAAAATCGCGTAGAAGAAGAATACCAAAAGGTGATGGACGACGATGGCGACATGTCGCAAGCGGAAGCCTTCGCCAAGGCAATGCAAGGGGGCGGACAAGGTCCTTCTGCAAGCTCCAGTGGTACTAGCTTTGATGATTTGAAGAGTGCTCAGCGTTCTGACGCTACCTTTAGTGATGAAGAAGCGCCAGGGGCTGGGACTTCTCAAAAGCCGAATGAACGCATAGAACGTCCTGAACAAGCTTCTAAGGATATGGATGCACAGGCTCGTGCTGATCGGTATGACTCCATTCAGCAAGATCCAACATCTCATATTCAAAGCGATGATGAAACAGTGAGCCGCGTTACTTTTAACAGTGACGGTTCCATTAAGGAAAAGGTATTTACGAAGGTGAATGACCTCAAAACGACGGTGAAACAACGTTTTGAAAAGCCAGATCCAAATGATCCAGTGGCATCATTTAAGTCTAAAATTCCTACATTCTGGTTCATGAAACATGTAACAAATACAGAATTGTGGCACCAGTTATTCCTTGTTTCAAAACGATGCTATGACCACTCTAAACCACGCGATGTGGCTATAGAAGGTCGATTTGGTATCGGTGACCCATATCGCATGGGGATTATTGCATCTATGCTATATAGCATTTGGCCAGAACAAGCTGAGAACATCGAGCTCGATTATGTAAATTGGGCAGGTGAAGGTAGCGGTCACATTAAAGGTCGCATCATTTTAGCTGTTATGGCTTGGCATGGCACAAGATTTTTACTATCTAAACCAATGCGTTCCCTATTGGGCGAAGGTGCTCGCGTCTTCTGGGTTAAACGGAAGGAAGCTAAGCAGTTAGAAAAGCTGAAAGCCGAACAAGGTCAAACAGCGTAAGGATATATTAAGTCAACTAAGTACATGAGCTAACATAGCAATGATACTTTCACAAAAAGCGGAGGTACTGTGATGGAGAACAGTAATGTAAAAGAGAATTTGGAAGTCCTATTCGAGAAATTCAAAAATATGATTAAGGTGGAAACTGTAGTAGGCGAAGCTGTGCAAATCGGCGATACTACACTTGTTCCATTCGTAGACGTAACATTTGGTTTCGGTACTGGTACAAACCACAACACTGCTAACAAAAATCACGAATGTGGCGGCGGTGGCGGCGGTGCCAAAATGGAACCAAGCGCTATCCTCGTTATTAAAGGCGAACGCATTGAGTTGTTCAACATTAAAGGCAACCCTTACAGCAGCAGCTTCGATCGTCTTATCGGTTTGGTGCCTGACCTCGTGTCCAAATTGAAATCCGATAAATACATTTATTTGAACGATGAACAATAATTCGGCGACGAATTATAAATACTAGGTGAAAGCCGTAATACCCACATGTGTGCTCTGAATATGTCCGTAACGACTGCGATTATAGCTTCAGGGCATGCCTGTGGGTATTATTTTAACTTCTATAGACTTTCATAAGCATTTCATAGGTCTTTATTATGCTATGTAACATAGTCTTGTGAAAGTTAGCGAGATTTGTTATAGTAAAAATAGTACACTATTGGATTGTATAGTGACACTTTTATTTCGAGGAGGATTTCAGATGAAATTATCTAAAAAATTAACTACCCTAGCTATCGTTGGTGCTATGTCTGCTACTGCTGCAGTAGCAAGTGCTGCTAACATTGGCTTAGTAAATATGAGCCAAGTAGTAAATAGCTACCCTGGCTATGGTGCATTAGATATGAAAATGCAACAAGTAGACGCTCAATACCGTCCACAAATTGAGAAAAAAGTACAAGAAATTGAAAAAATTCAAGATCAAACTCAAGCAGAAGCTGAGTTCAATAAATCCGTAGCTCCATTGCTTCAAAAAGAAAACGATGAAATCAACAAAATTGCTCAACCTATGATGCAAGCAATTCACAATGCAGTTGAAACTATTCGTGTTGAGAAAAAAATGGATGTAGTATTGGATGATCCATACACAATCCGTGCGGCTGACGCTAACAGCAAAATCGAAAACATTACTAACGAAGTAATTAGCCGTCTTAAAAAATAATA
>DXZL01000174.1 GCA_019419725.1 Veillonella sp.
GACATGCGAGCAAAGGTAATATACTCTGCGTGGCGTTCAATCTGTACGAGGCCTCTCGTGATACGGGCATATTCCGCCCATTTCGTAATGCACAGGGAAATGATGACATTCGTAATGCTCGGCCCCATGATACCAATGAAAGCAATGGCAATGACCATGTTCGGGAAGCCAAGTACTAAATCGATTAAACGAGATAACCAACGGTCAATGCTAGGTGTAGAGAATCCTGCTAACCCACCAATAGCGATACCGATGGCCCCACTAATGCCAATGATGGTGAAAGCAATCCCTAAAGAGGCTTTACCACCGTACAAAATACGAGACCACACATCACGACCGAGTTGGTCAGTACCTAATAGATGGGTACTACTAATATCTTGTAAGCGATCCGCGATATTCGTCGTTTCAGGATCAAATGGTGCTATATAGGGAGCGCATAAGAAAAATGCGATCCATAGAGCTGCTAATACCAACATAACGTATAAAGTATAGGGCTTTTGTCTATTCATAAGAGCCTCCTTTTATGGCGGCTCTTCGCTTCGGATTCAGCCAAACACTCAATACATCAATGATAATATTAATCACGATGAACACCATAGTAATCCAAATAATGTAACCTTGCATCAATATATAATCGCGAGCCATAATGCCTTGTACCATCATGTAACCAATACCTTTTATGGAGAATACCGTTTCAATAACGGCAGAGCCACCTAACATAGCGCCCATGGTTACCCCCATCATGGGCAACAACATAAGTCCCACATGAGGGAATATGTAACGGGTGTAGACCATCCATTCTGGCAAGCCTAATGCTCGCGCCCCCTGTACAAAGGGCTGTCGCGACACTTCTAAAATAGCATTGCGCAATCGACGAATATAGAGGCCACATATCCATAAAGCAAGGGTTACCGCGGGCAATACATAGGCAGAAAAGCCATTGGTATTCGTTACCGACACTAGCTGTAATTTAACACCGAATAAGTACAGTAATAATAAACCGACCCAGAACCCAGGAATAGCTAAGGCCAAGAACGTTACTAGACGTATACCATGATCGATCCAAGAATCCTGATATTTTGCAGATACTATACCAAGAGGTATTGTTACTGCAACCCCCATGACAAGCGCTAAAGATACGAGCCCCAATGTATTTGGTAGCGCCCCTTTCAACAACGTGGCCACAGGCACTGCATAAAGTATAGACTCACCAAAGTCCCCTTGTACAATTTGACCTAACCAACGTAAGTATTGCTGCCACCAAGGATCATTGAGTCCTAACTGCTCTCGTATCTGTGCAACTACAACTGGATCAGGTGTAGCCCCTACAAGATTAAACTTCATCGACACGGGGTCGATAGGAGATAATTTTATCAATACAAATGTACCGATAGTAACTACCAATAAAATACCTACAATACTCGCCAAACGCTGCAGTATTAATCGATACAATACATCACCTGCCTTCTTTATCACAAAATAGCTATATTTATATTCTATCAATGTAATACTTATATAGATATACCCATACGGGTATTTAGAATCGTTATCATTATGAAAGTTTTGCATACCAGCAAAAACGGCCTCTCATGAGAGGAGCCGCTTCTTATATAACCCTTACAGTGTCCATGCGAGTGCTTCACCACAGCTCGCATGCCTATCCCACTAGGCTGGACTGTTATATTATTTTGTATGTGCTGTAGGTGCTACAGTGTTAGTAATAATCGCTTTTGCCATGTCGCGATTTACAGGACGTTCAAAGTACATCGCATGGTTTTGACCATCTTTTGTCCAACCAGCAAGGTATACCATTTTTTCGCCACCTTTGAAAGTAACCTTTGTACCGTTTACCTTTTCTGTAGCTGTAACGCGATAATCCTTATGATTACCACTGATATCACCTTTTGTAGTACCTACGCGATACACAATACGTTTGCCTGCCGCTTGGTTCCGCGTTGTATCTTCACCAGCTTGGTAAACATACACAACTTGCAAAACATCTTTATTGATTGTGCTTACAGACTCAATATTATAGCCTACAGGTAATACTTTAGGTAGATGAGGCATAATATTCATGTATTTAGCAGCTTCATCAATAGTAGCAAATTCATGAATTGGGCTTGGCATACCAACCATTGGAGCTGCCTGTTCTGCAACTACAGGTTTAGCTGGATCTGGTTTTACATCTAAAGTACCTTGTGCACCAGCAACAGTGTAAGAACCTACACAAGCACACGCAACTGCTAGTAATACAAATTTTTTGACCATGGGTATAATCTCCCTTCGCATAACATAAAAATTATTAAAAACACATTTATTTTGTATGTGATTTTTCTTCAACAATATTACGAATCATAGCCTTCGCCATATCTCGCGTAACGGGATGCTGAAACTCTAACGAGTGATTCTGCCCATCTTTCATCCACAATGCAAGATTGACCATTTTGTCACTGCCTTTGAAAGTAACCTTTGTACCATCTACACGTTCAGTTTCTATCACCTTATGAATCTTACGGTCACCACTAATATCACCAGTTAACTTAGATGAGCGATATATAATCAGTGCACCACCAGCTTTGTTGTAATATGGCTCCGCACCAGGTTCATAAACATAAACAACTTGTAATATATCTTTCTCTAAGGTTATGACAGATTGAATATTAAAGCCTACAGGTAACAACTTTGGCATCTGTGGTGTTATATCCATATAGTCCGCTGCTTCTTTAACTGTGGTAAACACATGTACAGGGCTTGGCATAATAAAATTGGGTTCTGCAGGTTCAACTGAGATTCCACCAGTCATAGGCATGGAATCGCCTCCATTAGATGGATTATGAGCATTAGTAATGCTATAGGAACCAATAGTTACACATGCTAAAGAAGCCACTA
>DXZL01000175.1 GCA_019419725.1 Veillonella sp.
TCTGTTGCATCAAGTTCTGCCATATTTACGACATTTGCTTTACCAACCATTTTGTTATATTTTATAAAAAGTTGTGTATATGCTTCGCCGTAGGAAGAATTGATGATGATATAGTTGCGAGCCTCTGCGACAAATTCTTTTACGGAGTCTTGATACTCGCGAACCGCATTTTGTGTTTCTGATGTTGTACCAGGTTGTAATTTGTTGATGCGTTGCGTGATTTGTTGCAAGTTTGCTTCAACCTTTTGGGTATCCGTATTTCCATCTGGATCGATAAGGTCGATTGTTTGGGCAGTCATGAGATTTAACTCGATGAAGTTAACTGCATTTTCACGTTTTTCACCTTGATATTCAGTCATGCGTTCTGTATAGAGCTCATTATTACGATTATCTAAGGCTAAATCTAAAGCGTTGTATGTAGCGTAGAATTGTTCAGCTAGAGGTACATACTGTGCCGCTAACTCATCGCTACCTTTGAAATTATCTTTTTCAAAACGACGTTCTACATAGTAGGCTTGCAATTGATCCGCAACAGGAATCAATTGATCTAGCACTGCTAATACATCATTAGTTGATTGGTTTACATCTTCGTATGGAGTAGGGCTATCTTGCTTTGCAGCCTCTAATGCTGTTTTAAGATCTTTGTATTTAGGTAATGTAATCGTCGTGTTATGGGACCCATTACGTAACTCTTCAAGAGTTGGTTGTAATTGATTTGCATAGGCTACACTGTACGCGTTATATGAGTCTAATGCGACGATATAAGGTCGGATAGCGTTGATCTTGTCGTCAACGGTTGATCGATATAAAATTGTCGTTGTATTGGATGACAAGAGTGTATACACCCCGTAGATCCCACCACCGATAATAGCGATGCCAAGTATAACGGCTGCTATTAACTTGATGTACCCCTTTTTCAACTGCGCACGCTCCTTGAAAACACACTAACTCTTTTTGGATCCGTTTGGGCGGACTACGCCCCTAAGAGTAATTAGTTATATTATATCATAAACTTACGTCCCAAAAAAGACGTATAGAGTGGAGAATCATAAGGAATAGATGAAATTATGTTATGTGAACATGTATTAATATTTGTAATTAGTGATTTGTAGAGGGATAACCTTAAAAGGCTTTTACATAAACAAGCTATTCTGCATAAAAATATATTTCTCTAGACGCTGCAGCTGCGGCTGGTATAATAGCAAGTATAGTATTCATTATATGGGGAGTTTTTTATGTCAGAATCGAATCGTTTACTCAACTTTGCTACATCTTCAGAACTCATAGCAAATGGGGAAGGGCGCAATGTGCTATCTGCTATAGAAGATGGTTTGCGTAATTGTGATGAGTTTTTAATATCTGTAGCATTTATAACACCAGAAGGATTACTAACATTAAAGCCAATACTTAAAGAGTTAGAAGATCGAGGTGTACATGGTCGCATATTAACAACAGATTATCTTGGTTTTAATAGTCCACAAGTTCTAGAAGATTTAGGTAATCTAAAGAATATTGATTTGAAGGTATATTGTACTACTCAAGGTAGTGGACATGGTTTTCATACAAAGGGATATATTTTTAGGAAAGATGAATCCTATCAAATTATAATAGGTAGTTCTAATTTAACTATTAATGCGCTAAAGAGCAATAGAGAGTGGAATACCCGTTCTGAAGTACATGGTAGCGATACTTATGCTCGAGAGATTAATGAGGAATTTGAACTGTATTGGGATTCAAAATTTGCCATTCCTTATGAAGAGTTTATACCTTGGTATAAGCCTAGATGGGTTCGTCCAGAACGTTCTTCTCAAAGGTCTGTAGCGGAACAGTTTAATCAAGTTGATTTACCTACTTTAGAACCTAATATAATGCAACAACAGTTTATTGCCAACTTTAATGAGCTAAGAGCTAATCAGGCTAAACGAGGGCTTTTAATTTCTGCTACGGGGACAGGAAAAACTTATGCAGCAGCCTTTACGATGCGTGAAATGAATCCGAAAAGAATTCTATTTTTAGTGCACCGCGAACAAATAGCAAAACAGGCAATGGCAAGTTTTGAACGGGTTTATAATGATCCATCTATAACGTTTGGGTTAGTATCTGGTAATGTTAAAAAATATGATGCTACTCATGTATTTTCTACAATGCAAATGATGGGGCGTTATGATGTAATGAAACAATACGATCCAAAAACTTTTGATTGTATTATTATTGACGAAGTACATCGTGCAGGCTCTGAAAGTTATCAACGTATTATCGACTATTTTAAACCACAGTTTCTATTAGGTATGACTGCAAGTCCGGAGCGGACTGATGGTTATGATTTATATGAGCTCTTTGATCATAATATTATTTATGAAATTCGATTACAACAGGCTCTAGAGGAAGATTTATTGTGTCCATTCCACTATTTTGGTATTAGTGACTTATGGGTTGATACAGACGAACCGATTACTGATATGGAGGTTACTTTTTCTAATTTATCAACAAAGGAGCGTGTAGATAAAATTATTGAAAAGATTCGCTACTTTGGACATAGTGGTAGTCGAGTAAAAGGCCTGGTATTCTGCAGTAATCGCGTTGAAGCAAAGGCTTTATCTGACGCTTTTAATGAGCGAGGGATTTATCGCACGGTAAGCTTGACGGGTGAGGATAGCCAAGAAAGTAGAGAGAAAACGATTGCTCGATTAACAGGGACCGGGGAGTATCAAGGTAGACTTGATGAGCAGTTAGATTATATATTTACTGTAGATATATTTAATGAAGGCGTTGATATACCTGAAATCAATCAAGTTATTATGTTACGTCAAACTGAAAGCCCAATAATTTTTATTCAACAGTTAGGGCGTGGACTTCGTAAGTTTGAAGATAAGGAATATGTAGTT
>DXZL01000176.1 GCA_019419725.1 Veillonella sp.
GGGTAGGCGTTTACGACCATGTATTTTTAGAACATATTGAAGAGGAAATCAAATCTTTAGAACATCCTACATTCCATTTTATTTACACTACATCCAATCATGGTCCTTATAAAATGGAGGATTCCTTATTAGATTATGATCCTGAACAGGTGATGCCAAACCTTGGAGATGATTTAAAATCCAACAAGAAACGCAATAAGGAATTGGCTACCTATCGCTATAGTGATAAGGCAATTTTTAACTTTGTTAATGCGATGAAAGAGGCGTTTCCTGATAGTTTATTCGTTGTCACTGGTGACCACTCTAATCTATTTGGCTCTTTGAATAATACATCCTTAATTCAACGAGACTATACGTTGCGCGATACATTCTGTACGGTAGGGCTGTTACAACACCCTGCTTTCACCAAGGATATGATTACGGCGCCAATTGGCACGCATATGAGCCTCATGCCTACCATTATTGAAGCCATTGCACCAAAGGGTTTCGAATATTATTCCATCGTACCGTCCTTGTTTGATGAACAGCCAGATACATTAGTTACACCATATCAATGGATTACACCTCATATGATGGGCGATGTTCGTATGGATTATGGTGAAAGTAACATACCATCCTATAAACCGGTTGAGCCAATTCGCCCTATTAATAATCATGGGGACGATGCGCGAGATTGGACAATGTTGACCATGTGGCTCATTAATCACGAAGACAGCATGAATAAGTCATAGTATAATTAAATGATAATAGTCTATTGATGTATATGTAATCAGTATTTTGTATACATCAATAGATGCTACTATATGTGTATTGATATGTGTATGATAGGAGGAACCTATGTCTATAATCAATGTTGTAGGCGCCAAAATTTGGGGTGGCGGTGAACAATATGTATATGATATTTGTAAGCAATTACAACAACGACATAGGACTGCGTATATCTTAGTGGACCAATCGAATGAAGATATGCAATCTCGGTATGCCCAAGTGGGCCATGTGATGACTGCTAATCTCTATACCTTGAAGGGTTTTTTATCTGTTAATGCAGTAGCTAAGCAGGTAAAGGAACAAGGGATTGATACGATTGTATGCCACTCTGGTAAATATATCTTATTCTGTATTGCCCTTAAGCAGTTAACAGGTGCTAAATTGGTGTTTATTAAACACAATCTTGTACCTGGTAAAACAGATATGTATCATAGATGGATCAATGCACAAGTAGATGCTTTTGTTTGTGTATCTAAACTCGTTTATGACGATCTTATGACGCCTGTTATAAAGGATACTAGCAAATACCATGTTGTATATAATGGTATCGACCCGAACCGATTCCAGTCTTTTTCAGATGCAGTTCTTATGAAATCTAAGGTTAGAACCTTTGGCTATAGTGCACGTATTACAGAACGAAAAGGTTTGTATCTAATTTTAAGTGCCCTTGAACAGATTCATCAAAACAATCCAGATATTCGATTGATTATATCTGGGGCTGGTACAGAGGATCAAATTAAAAAACTAACAGACTATATAGATGCGCATCAAATGCATTCTTATGTTGAATTTATAGGCTTTACCCGAGATATTGAAGGTTTATATAGATCAATTGATTGCTTACTATTGCCAACAATAACACGGGAGGCTTTTGGTCTCGTTATCTGTGAGGCTATGTATTGCGGTGTACCAGTTATTACAAGTGGTTCTGGAGCTCAGCGAGAAATTATAGACGATGGAGAATCTGGATTTATTGTAGATCCGCTGAACGAACACACATTACAACAGGCTATGGAATATGTGATGAGTGATGATGTAAACTTGCCGAATATCATCACAAAGGCACGACATGTTGTAGAGGAACGATTCATCGTTAATCGTGTGGCTGATGAATTATTTACAATTATAGATAATTTACATTCCACGAATCATTGATATATTTTGTAGTTATATGAGTGGATAGGAGTATGAGATGGGATATTTACAAACACAATGGCAGCGAGGCCGTAAGATTTACGGCAAACGTAGTTGGAGAGAAACTAGACGTACTTTTCTTCATACAATGCGCTCTATCCGCAATAAAGGGGAAATTGAGGCACTAGAGACCTATTTTGCAAACTATACGCCTGATCCAACCTTATTAGACCGTCAAGTTGGTTTATTTGAGTTAATGACACGATTTTTCTTGTTTAAAAGCTCAACACCACAGGAACGATTAGAGGCTATTGTTAATCATTTTGATTATTTAAAAGCTGTATTTACGGACGAAGCGATTCGCGAAATGTACTCTGTAGATCCAGATAATATTTATGACGATGTAAGCCGTATGAATCGTGGCTTTATCGTATGGGAATCAGAAGACCTTGATATGGTAGCGCGCTTATATTATGGCCCTGGTCAACGTAAAGAAGGCTTCTTAACCTTGTTACTTACCTTGGGTAAGCAAGGTGTATACCATGCTAACTTCCGCTTTGGCAAAGGTTTTAATGGGGAACCTGCTATGTGGATTGGCACAATTCAAGGCTATAAAGATGGTCTAGATAATGCTAAAACAGTGACTAAAAAGATGTTTGGGTATCGACCAAAAAACTTTATCATGTTCTTATTGCGCCATATTGCAGCCATCTGTAAGGTAGAATCTATTTACGCTGTTTCTGATGAAGGCTTTTACGCAAATACCCACTTAGTTCGGGGTCACCGTGCTAAGGTAGCTGAGCTAGATCCATTATGGGAGGAATCTGGCGGTGTTGTATGTAGCGATGAACGGTTCTTCAAAATTCCATTAGAGGAATATCGTAAACCTATTGAAGAGATTAAATCACAAAAACGTAGCCAATATAGAAAACGTTATGAATTACTCGATCAAT
>DXZL01000177.1 GCA_019419725.1 Veillonella sp.
TATGTAACAGCTATGGTAGGCTTGTTTGCTACTCTAATTCTTCAAATTCCTGGTGTTGATCCAGCTCAAGTTATGTTGATTCTGTTAGTACCAATGGGTATTATGGGTATCCTTACACCATATGGTACAGGTCACAGCCCAATCTGGTTTGCTAGTGGCTATAACAAAGGTCCTGAATTCTGGAAATTAGGCGCTATCTTTGGGATTATCTACCTCGCAATCTTTATTGTGGTGGGTATTCCATGGATTCAGTTCGTAATGCCACTTTTAGGATAGGCTTTCCGCCGCCATATGTCTCTCTGCGCTCCATTCGCTGTAAGTCGCTGGATAGACATATGGCGGCTTCTTCTATCTTAAAATGGCAAAACTCACTTCAGAGGGCAAGTCGCTTAGTAGATACAATGCGGCTTCTTTTTATCCTGAAATGGCAATACTCACTTCAAAGGGCAAGTCGCTAGACAGACATATGGCGGCTTTTTCTATCATAAAATGGCAAAACTCCACAAAACTCGACAAATCTAAAAAAATAAATATAATAGTATAGTGATAGTGAATTTCTTGTCTAGTTTCTGATGGAGGTGTTTATTATGTCTGCTTCAGAGCGTGTGGTACAGTCGATTTTGTATGAGGTTGGTTGTATTTTAATTGGTTGTTTGGTGATGTTGTTTGTTCCGCATGATGGACAGCCTTTTGTATTGATGGTTATTTTTTCCTTGCTAGCTATGGTTTGGAATTTTGTGTTTAACTGGATATTTGATAAACTAGTACCAGGTGATCGATTAGAGCGGGGGCCTGTAATCCGTACTATTCATGCGGTATTGTTTGAAGGTCTATTTATGTTCGCTACTGTACCGATTATTATGTACATGATGCATATGAGTTTTTGGATGGCTTTTGTGACAGATATAACGATGACATTGGTTATCTTAGGTTATACTTATGTTTATAATTGGGTATATGATCGGGCACGTCTATATTTTGTAGAGGCTTAGTTTTACTATATGAGGTAAGTACCTCTTAAAAATCTATATTGTATAGTAGGAGGTTCTTATGTCTACCAAATCTATTACGGGCACAGGCCTATTGTTGGCTGTAGCCTTATTGGCGCAAAGCTTGCGCCTTATTTTCCCATTTATTCCTAACCAGGTGAGTATGTTCCTCATCGGTTCCATCACGTCTGCTACGTTTGTACTAGCCACATGGCGCTATGGTTGGAAAAATGGTCTCGTTATCGCCTGGATTGCGCCTGTAGTAGCGCATTTACAAGGTATGTTGCCGTTGCCACCGTTTATTTTGATTACCGCCCTTGGCACGACTGCCTATGTATTTGTAGCCTATTGGTTAGAACATAAACCGAAGGTATTGCTTATTGTTGTGGCGGCTTTAGTGAAAGCAGGTGTTCTATTCGGCGGATATTCTTTGTTCTTCTCTCTATTCCAATTTCCACCGAAGATTGTAAATACTATGTTGTTTGTGTCTAGTTGGCCGCAACTAGTGACGTCTTCTTTGGGCATTATCTTGGCATTGCTTATTACAAAACGTACAAAAAATTAGGCTAACTTAACCTAGAGTTATGGCAAGCCATTCAAAATAGATATGACTTTTTGGGGGCACTCATGGCGTATGAGTGCCCATTTTTGTTGACCTTAATCATTGTCTACTTTTATAATTAATATATTGTATACAAATATGAGGAGTTGAATGGAATGAAATTTAATACAAAATGCGTTCATGGCAGCGGTAAACCAGATAGCACTGGTGCAATTTCCCCTGCAATTTATATGTCTAGTACATTTTCCCATCCAAAGTTGGGTGATACAACAGGATATCAATATACACGTGAGTCTAATCCAACACGGGATCGTTTGGAACAATTGATTGCAGGTCTTGAAGATGGTAAGGATGCATTGGCATTCTCTTCCGGCATGGCCGCAGTGGACGC
This sequence comes from Veillonella sp., assembly GCA_019419725.1. Lineage (GTDB taxonomy): Bacteria > Bacillota > Negativicutes > Veillonellales > Veillonellaceae > Veillonella. The sequence goes on from DXZL01000177.1 coordinate 1,943, forward strand.
TGTATTCCATCTATTCTCCCCTGGGGATCACATCATTTTAGGTGATGATTTGTACGGTGGTTCTATCCGTATGTTCACAAATATTTACGAACAAAACGGCATTGAGTTCACCTATGTTGGTACATCCGATCTTGATGCGGTGAAAGCAGCTTTCAAACCAAATACAAAGGCTGTTTATATTGAAACTCCAACAAATCCGATGATGGAGATTACTGATATTCGTGCCTTGTGTACCTTAGCTCATGACCGCAATGCACTAGTCATTATCGACAATACATTCTTGAGCCCTTATTTCCAAAAACCATTGAACTTAGGTGCCGATATTGTCGTTCATAGTGGTACTAAATTCATCGGTGGTCATCATGACGTTATTTCTGGTTTCACCATTGTAAATGATGATGAATTGGCTGCGAAGTTGCGATTAACTTATAAAACGGTAGGTGCTTGCTTATCTGCTATGGATAGCTGGCTCGTTATCCGCGGTGTAAAAACATTGGCACTTCGCATGGAACAACACCAAAAGAATGCCATTGCTCTTGCTGATTGGCTCAAAAAACAACCTAAAGTTACAAAAGTATTGTTCCCAGGCCTTCCTGAACATCCAGGCTATGAAATCAATAAAGCCCAAACTACTGGCTTTGGCGGTATGTTGTCCTTCGAAGTAGATAGCGAAGAAACAGCTAAACAAATTTTAGAAGGTATTAAACTTATTCAATTTGCTGAAAGTCTTGGTGGTACTGAGTCCTTGTTGACATACCCTGTAACGCAAACTCATCCGGACTTAAAACCGGAAGATGCAGAGCGTAAAGGTATTACACGTCGCTTATTGCGCTTATCTGTAGGTATTGAAGATACAGAAGACTTGATTGCAGACTTGG
>DXZL01000178.1:0-1334 GCA_019419725.1 Veillonella sp.
ACTACATCAATAAGTGGTGTTAAGAAGATACCTTCAATACCAAGTAAACGGCCATGACGTACAGCACGACGTAAAATACGACGCAATACGTAACCACGACCTTCGTTAGAAGGCAATACGCCATCGGAAATTAACGCAGTGACAGCACGAGCATGGTCAGCGATAACCTTTAAAGAAACATCAGTATTTGGATTTTCGTTATATTTAACACCAGCGCGTTTAGCTGTAGCTTCAATAATTGGGAAAATCAAATCTGTTTCAAAGTTTGTTTTACAACCTTGTAATACGGAAGCCAATCGTTCAAGACCAGCGCCAGTATCGATGTTTTTATGTTGTAATGGTTCGTAAGAACCATCTGGCATTTTATTAAATTGTGTAAATACTAAGTTCCAGATTTCAAGATAGCGATCGCAGTCACAACCTGGTGCACAGTTAGGATCATCACAACCATGTTCAGGACCTTGGTCGAAGAAGATTTCACTATCTGGACCACAAGGGCCTTCACCAATTTCCCAGAAGTTATCTTCAAGGCGTGTGATGTGGCTTTCTTCTACACCACAATCATTATGCCATGTATCATATGCTTCTTGGTCATCTGGATATACAGTGACATATAATCTATTTTTGTCGAGTTTAATAACTTCAGTTAAGAACTCCCATGCCCAGTGAATCGCTTCTTTTTTGAAGTAATCACCGAAGGAGAAGTTACCAAGCATTTCAAAGAATGTATGGTGACGAGCTGTGCGACCTACGTTTTCAAGGTCACCTGTACGCATACATTTTTGGCTTGTTGTAATACGATGACAAGGAGGTACCAATTTACCTGTAAAGAAAGGCTTTAATGGCGCCATACCTGCCCCAATCAATAATAGAGATGGATCGTTTTCTGGTATAAGAGAAAAACTATCTAATTTTAAATGTCCTTTGCTTTCAAAAAACTGCAAGTATGCTTGACGCAGTTCATTACCCTTCATGTGTATATTCCTCCTAAAATTATTTACTCTTCATTATATCGTAAAAGTGACATAAAATCTATTAAAAACATTGAGATCATGCGGAATTTACTGACTTTCACAATAGCAAATACAAGGATAAAATTCAATATTTCTAGAAATGAGAAAAAGAGGTTATACAAATCAACAGAACATAATTGATTCGTATAGCCTCTTTTAAAGCTAATATGTATTGGTTTATACAACGCGTTTTGCGCCGATATAGCGTTCACCCCAATAGCCAGTATCAAGATCTGCTACTGCTACACCACGACTGGAAGTGGCGCTGATGAACTTGCCATCACCAATATAAATACCGGAGTGAGATGGACCTGGTTCATA
>DXZL01000178.1:1434-2772 GCA_019419725.1 Veillonella sp.
TTACCATATACACCATTTTTATCTGTAGCATTATAACCGTGTTTAATTAGTTGTTGTTGAACCGCTGTAACACTTTTGCCCTTATCACCATATTGTAATGTTGTTGCACCTACCATGGCTGTTGTGGCACACACAAAAGTTAATGTTAATGCCGTTATTTTAACCTTACTATATTTTGACTTCATATGCTTCCTTTCCAAAACTTTTAAAGTAAGTTATTTATTCAAAATATACTAACCGTCTATTTATTTGCATTCACAAATACAGCTAGTCTTCTTTGCTTTTGTTAGTATAAGTCTCAGGTGCCATAAACACATCTGCACTACTAGGTCCAAGTAATGGAGCCTCTTCATGCTCATCAAAGTTTATAGCTGACTTAACCCAATACAAAGGCCGTTGCTTCACCTCTTCAAAAATACGACCTACATACTCGCCAATAATTCCCAGTCCGACGAGTTGAATTCCACCAATAAACAAAATTGATACGCCCAAGGTAGTCCATCCATTCAAGGCTTGTCCCGTAAGATATACATACAAGAGGTGCAATATAAGCAAGAAGCTCAACCCACCACATAGTACACCGACGTACAAGGCAGCCCGTAAAGGAACTCTTGAAAAAGCGGTTACCCCATCGAGAGCAAATCGTATCATTTTACGCACACTAAACTTTGAGACACCTGCAAAACGAGGTGGCGCCACAAAGTGCAACTCAGCTTGTCTATACCCCAAGGCACCGACAATACCGCGCAAGAAACGACCATGTTCTCTAAACCGTTTCAATGTGCCCAATGCTTTACTATTCATGAGACGAAAATCAGATCCACCTTCAACAATAGGAACATCGGCCATTTTGTTCATTAGTTTGTAATAATACTTAGACGTGAAAGATTTAGCCCAACTAGCATCTTCAGTTGAATCGCGTATGGTGCGCACCACATCATAGCCCGACTCCCACAATCTAACAAGTTCAGGAATCAAAGCCGGTGGATGCTGCATGTCACCGTCCATTGTAATAACTGCATCTCCATGAGCATAATCAAGACCACAAGTAAGTGCAGTCTGATGCCCAAAATTACGAGCAAGCAATAACACTTTGACATGTTTATCATTGTAAGCAATTTCACGCAATATCATAGCTGACGAATCACTAGAACCGTCGTCTACGAAGATTAGTTCATAATCGTACGTGAGTCCTGACATAACATCAGTTACAGCTTTATAAAAATTCGCTATGTTCTCTTCTTCGTTATATACAGGCACTACAATAGAAAGTAACATAAATCCTCCAAAGTATTTTACTCACATATTTTAAGTTAATTAGTAAATTAAGGCAAATCA
>DXZL01000179.1 GCA_019419725.1 Veillonella sp.
GTGAAATTGAAGTCATCGTTAATGGCTATACACAAATGAAACAATATTACGAAAAATAGTAGGTAAATACTTTAAAAGAGGTATTGTGAATTGAGCAATATAGATAGACTAGATACATTTGAGGTAGCGTGTAAACATTTTCTGGGAGATTTTTCAAATTTTAAAAATCTCATTTCTACCCAAGTTCAATCGTTAAATGGTTTAGAATGGTCTTTTGATAAAGGCTCCACTAAGGTTTGTAGTGCTGACGAAAAGGGCTTAAAAAAACGATGCAAAGTTGGCATAACATATAGACTACAGGTTGAATTATCTCAAGTTGATACGAAAATTATTTGGTCAGAATTTAGCCGATTTTGGGGTGCCACTACTTTAAATCAGATTGAAAGAGTATGCAGTAATGAAGAATTAGGGCGCTATCAATTTATAGCTAATAATTCTATAGGCGATGAGATCACTTGTGACATCTATTTACCTAATGAGTGGAATATACCGCAATTAAATATGTTGGGTTTTGTTTCCGCTAGATATAGAAAAGTAGATGTTGAAGAAGTATAGCAAAATCTTATTTGACTTAAAGTTAAGTGTAAGTTTTATAATGTGTTCATATTAGTACTTAATACATATTTACATAAAGGAACTATATGAATAAAAGTAAACTATTAAAAACAATTATAGCTATTGCAGCATTGGTTGTATTAGTCATAGGTGGCTATGTATATAAAGATGCTATACAGAGTCGTATAGCTAGAACAGCGGCTGTAGTGAGTGGCCAAGAGATAAAACCACTACTCGATTCTGAAAGTCGTTATATTCGGCAAATTATAGCTCAAGATAATAGCACGAGTCGTACTATTATGTGGCAATCAGATAGCAGTGAATCTGATGCGGTCATAGAGTATCGTCTAGCAGGTTCTGAAAATATTCAAAGTATAGGCGCTACAGATAAAGCTTTTACCGATGATGACAGTACTACCTATATTCATGAGGGTACTTTGACAGGTCTAACACCTAATACTAAATATGAATATCGCGTGGGTTATAGTAATGATCGTCGCAGTGATTGGTACTCATTGGAAACGGCTGGCGCTAGTGTCTATGATGTTCTTATCTATCCAGACTCTCAGTCGGGGGATTATTCTCAGTGGGAAGAGATTGTAAAGGACTCAGCACATCGCAATCCAAGGACAGCCCTGTATATTAGCATGGGTGACCTTGTAGATAATGGAGAACAAGACTATCAATGGCGCACTTGGTTAAATTCCATCAGACCGTTGAGTGCTAATGTGCCGTTAGCAACGACATTAGGCAATCACGAGATGTATACATTAGATTGGAAAATGCGCGAGCCTTATGCGTATTTGAATTACTTCGCAGTACCGCCTAATGGGAATGAAACTTTTAATCGTCGTTATTATTCCTATGACTTCGGTGATGTTCATTACGTTGTATTAGATACGCAACTTTATGAAAGTAATCATGAAGATAATCATGATACGCATCATCCCGATCTATATGATGTACAGATTCAGTGGCTACGCCAAGATTTGGCAGCAAATACTAAAAAGTGGACCGTAGTCCTCATGCATCGGGATCCATTCCAATATGCCATTGACCGCCCTGGCGCAAGTCGTGATGTAGGATTCAACGAAGAAGGCGTATTGTTTATGCCTATCTTTGATGAGTTTAATGTAGATTTAGTGTTGTCAGCTCATTTACATTCTTATCGTAATAGAGGGCATGTACGTAACTTTAATCGAGATGCTTCGGGACCATTATATATTCTGACTGGTATTGCCGGAGATACTCGTCGCCCTAAGTGGAAAGAACATCCTTTAGATGTATATGTGGCACCAGATCGAGATAAGAATAACTATATGGCGATGACTGTTACACCGAATAAATTGATAGTAAAAGCTTTCTTACCAGACGGTACACAGCTAGATGAGTCGGTTATAGAGAAATAGATGTACAAGATTATAAGAATATATAAGCAAAAGACACCTTCTTTGAAAGGTGTCTTTTTTGTGTGTTTATACAAATAGTTTTCTCTCATTTATAGATTAAATAGGTAAACATATAAATGATAATTATATATTTATTAGATATTTTATATGCTAAATTAAGTTCATGTAAATTACAGTTTTAAGGACTATGATAAAAATTAATTCATGATATAACAAATAAAAATACAGAAAATTTGCATAAAACTTGAATAAAACGAGTGATAGTATTATAATACGTACATAGGTTATAAAAATACGCTAATAATGTATAAAATATACATATAGTGTATAAAGGAGATAGAGTAATGAATACATTACAAGATTTGATCAAGAAATATGCCGCACAATATAAAGAACAAGTTGTGGAATGGCGTCGATATATTCATAGTCATCCAGAATTATCTGGTAAAGAAAAAAATACATCCTTATTTATTCAAAAGGTTCTTGGTGAATTAGGTATTCCCTTTGTAAATGATGTTTCCGACTATGCCGTTATCGGTAAAATCGAAGGGGCCCAACCGGGACCGGTAATCGCATTGCGTGCCGATATAGACGCATTGCCAATTCATGAAACGACAGGCTTGCCATTTGCATCAGAAAATGACGGCGTTATGCATGCATGTGGTCATGATAGCCACATTGCAATTTTGCTTGGTGCCGCAGCCATTTTACAGTCTATTAAGGATCAATTACATGGCACTGTAAAGCTTGTATTCCAACCTTCTGAAGAGGAAGCGCTATTCCCAGGTGCACAAGGCATTGT
>DXZL01000018.1 GCA_019419725.1 Veillonella sp.
TCGGTATGGTTTCGAGTTGAAAAGGAGGCACATATATGTCTGACAAAAAGACTTCGAAGGACGCAGAACGCGATCTATTAGCACCTGTATCCTTTGACGAATTTGAGAAACCTACGTATGAACAATGGCAGGCTGAAGTTGAAAAGGCGTTAAAAGGTGGCGACTTCCACAAGAAGATGTTTACTAAAACCTATGAAGGTATTACGTTGCAGCCAATTTATACACCTGCACTGCATGCAGAAGCAATTCCAAAGGGCGTATACCCTGGGGCAGGTGAGTTCCTACGTGGTACTAAGGCAAGTGGTTATATTAAAGACTCTTGGGGTGTATCCCAATATGTAGATGACTCTTTGCCTAAGGATGCCAATCATGCAAGTTTATACGAGATTGTAAAAGGTGGCACCATTCACAACATCCGCCTAGATGAAGCAACACGCCATGATCAAGATGTGCAAGTAGGCGCATCCGTTGGCGTTGGTGGTACATCTGTATCCACTATGGATGACTGCAAACAATTGATTGACCGCTTCAATTTGAAGGAAAATCCTTTGTACATTGAAACAGGTGCTTCTGCAGCCATCTTGCTTGGCATGTTAGCGGCTACTGTGAAAGGCGCTAAAAAACAAACATCTGATTTGAAAGGTCTCGTTGGTGCTGACCCTATCGGTGTTTGGGTGAAAGATGGTGCTTTGCACATTTCCTTAGATACAGCCTTTGATGAAATGGCACATACTGTTGTGTGGGCTAAAGAACAAGCTCCAGAGCTTAAAACAGTACTCGTATCTGGCGATGTATACGCTAATGGCGGCGCTAACGATGTACAAGAGGTTGCCTATGCATTGGCCACAGCTGTTTGCTACGTGCGTCAATTAGCACAACGGAACATCGATATTCACACCATCGCGAAGAGCATGATGTTCACATTCTCCTTAGGGGCTAATTTCTTTATGGAAATTGCTAAATTGCGTGCCTTGCGCGTACTTTGGGCGCGTATCATGGAAGCGTTCGGTGCTGAAGAAGCGGACCGCGCTGTTCATGTACACGGCAGAACATCTGCTTTCACAAAAACTGTATACGACCCATATGTAAACTTGTTGCGTAATACAACACAAGCATTCTCTGGTGTTGTAGGCGGTTTGAACAGCCTTGAAGTATCTCCGTTTGACCAACCAATTCGCAAAGCGGATGATTTCTCTCGCCGTATTGCCCGCAATATCCAAGTTATGTTGCAAACTGAATTTGAGTTGCGCCAACCTGTGGACCCTGTAGGCGGTTCTTGGTACGTGGAAACATTAGCTGCTGAACTATGCGAAAAAATCTGGTCTGAGTTCCAAACAATCGAGTCTAAAGGTGGCATCATTGCCGCATTGAAAGAAGGCTATCCTCAAGCTCAAGTGAAAGCCATCCTCGATGAACGCTTCAAGAACCTTGCATTCCGTAAGGACGTAGCAGTTGGTAACAATATGTATGCGAATATGACAGAAGAGTTACTTGATCCTAAACCAGAAAATCAAGAAACATTGTGTCAAAAACGAGCTGCTCAAATTGATGAGTACTTGGCAGGTGCAGAGGCTGATGCGGTTGTGAAAGCACAGGCTACTCTAGAAGCAAGTACAACAGAACCAGGTGCGTTGATTGGTCTTATTGAACTTGGGGCATTACAAAAATTGACAATCCGCCAAATCCGTAAGGCTTTAGATGCAGGCGATATTTCTTCTGAAACAATCGAACCAATTATTGCACATCGCTGGACTGAACAATTTGAAGCACTTCGCATGCGCACTGAAAACTATAAACAACGTACGAAAGATAATGTGAAGGTATTCTTGGCTAATATGGGCCCAATCCCTCAACATAAACCTCGTGCGGACTTCTCCACAGGCTTCTTCGAAGTAGGTGCTTTTGAAGTTATTAAAAATGATGGCCATGAAACAACGGCTGATGCGGCGAAGGCTGCTCGTGAAAGTGGTGCCGATGTTGTGGTTATCTGTTCCACAGATGATACATATCCTGAGTTAGTACCACCACTCGCTAAAGAGTTGAAAGAAACTATGCCGAATGTAACAGTTATTTTGGCAGGGGCGCCTCCTAAGGACCTTGAGCCTGTATACCGTGAAGCTGGCGTAGACGACTTCATTTCCGTTCGTGCAAATTGCTACGAAATCTTACATACGTTACAAGATAAGAAAGGGATGTGAGCTCATGTTTAAAAATCCAGACTTCTCCTCTCTTGGCTTGGGATCTCAGTCGCCGACATCTCGCGATGCATGGCTTGCTGAACTTCAAAAAGAAACAGGAAAAAGCTTTGAAGATTTATATAATACAACAATGGAGCAAATCCAACTAAAACCTCTCTATACAGAGATGGATTATGAAGGGATGACACACCTTGACTATATGGCTGGTGTACCTCCATTCTTGCGTGGACCTTATTCCACAATGTACGTAACTCGTCCTTGGACAGTACGTCAGTACGCTGGTTTCTCCACAGCAGAAGAATCCAATGCGTTTTACCGTCGTAACTTGGCAGCGGGCCAAAAAGGTTTATCTATCGCCTTTGACCTTGCCACACATCGTGGTTACGACTCCGACCATCCTCGTGTAGTAGGTGACGTTGGTAAAGCGGGTGTTGCGGTAGATTCCATTCTCGATATGGAAATTCTATTCTCCGGTATCCCTCTCGACCAAATGTCCGTATCCATGACAATGAACGGCGCCGTATTGCCTGTCATGGCGTTCTATATCCTAGCTGGTGAAGAACAAGGCGTTGATAAAAAGGTTATGGCTGGGACAATCCAAAATGATATCTTGAAAGAATTCATGGTACGTAATACCTATATTTACCCTCCAGCTACGTCCATGCGCATCATCGGCGATATCTTTGCTTACACCTCTCAGTACATGCCTAAATTCAACAGTATCTCCATTTCTGGCTACCATATGCAAGAAGCAGGCGCTACTGCAGATATCGAATTAGGTTACACATTGGCCGATGGTCTTGAATACATCCGTACCGGTGTAAATGCAGGCCTTCATGTAGATAAATTCGCTCCACGTTTGTCCTTCTTCTGGGCAATCGGTAAAAACTACTTCATGGAAGTAGCGAAAATGCGTGCAGCTCGTATGTTGTGGGCTAAGATTATTAAGAGCTTCGGTTCTGAAAATCCAAAATCAATGGCACTTCGTACACATAGCCAAACATCTGGTTGGTCTTTAACAGAACAAGATCCATTCAATAACGTAGCTCGTACATGTATGGAAGCGATGGGTGCCGCTTTGGGCCATACGCAATCCTTACATACCAATGCGCTTGATGAAGCCATTGCGTTGCCTACGGACTTCTCCGCGCGTATTGCTCGTAATACTCAGCTTTACATCCAAGACGAAACTAAGGTATGTAAGGTTATCGACCCATGGGGCGGTTCCTACTATGTAGAAGCATTAACTGATGAATTGATTCGTCGTGCTTGGGGCCATATTCAAGAAATCGAATCCCTTGGCGGTATGGCGAAAGCGATTGATACAGGTCTTCCTAAGATGCGTATCGAAGAAGCGGCAGCTCGTCGCCAAGCTCGTATCGACTCTGGCCGTGAAGCGATTATCGGTATCAATAAATATCGTCTAGATAAAGAAGATCCATTGGATATCCTCGACGTAGATAATACGGCTGTACGAGAAGCGCAAATCCGTCGTCTCGAACAATTGCGTGCTAACCGTGATGAAGACAAGGTTCAATCCTGCCTCGAAGCGATTACCAATGCTACAGAATCTGGGGAAGGCAACTTGCTTGCCCTTGCACTTGAAGCAGCTCGTGCTCGTGCATCCTTAGGTGAAATTTCCTTTGCTGTTGAAAAGGTTTGTGGCCGTCATAAAGCGGTTATCCGCTCTATTTCTGGCGTATACTCCAGCGAATATGAAGATGACGATGTCATCAAAGAAGTACGTCAAATGGCGGATGACTTCGAAGAACTCGAAGGTCGTCGCCCTCGTATCATGATTGCGAAGATGGGCCAAGACGGTCATGACCGCGGTGCCAAAGTTATCGCTACATCCTTCGCGGATATGGGCTTTGACGTGGATATCGGACCTTTGTTCCAAACTCCAGAAGAAACAGCGCAAGATGCGGTGGATAATGACGTTCACATCGTCGGCTTCAGTTCTCTTGCAGCAGGTCACAAAACATTGTTACCTCAACTTGTGGAAGAACTCAACAAACGAGGTCGTGGAGATATTTTGGTTGCCATCGGTGGCGTAATCCCTGCTCAGGACTATGAGTTCCTACGCGAACATGGCGCAGTGGCTATCTTTGGCCCTGGTACAGTCTTGCCTGTAGCGGCTAAGAAATTGCTAGAAACATTGACTAGTCACATTCAAGACGAGTTTAATGACTGATAATAAACGTCCTACTCCGGATATATTGCGTAATACACAGGTTGCCACTGGTGAAAGTAGCGCCCCTGAATTAGGTGTAAAAAACGCAAATGCCGAGGGTAGTACCTATCGTCCCGATTGGGTGCCAGAAGATGCGAAAAAAGATGATACCTTCGCGTGTCATGTAATGAAAGGCGTCAAGGAAATGCACGATGGCCTCTTGTCTAGCTCCGCTCATCTGGCTCCGTCGGTACGTCCCGTACAGCGGCGAAAGAAGTTAACTGTCGCTGATTATGTACGCGGTATCGAGCAGGGGGACCGCGTTATACTTTCACGGGCTATTACGTTAGTAGAAAGTAATAATAAGGAACACTTTAAATTAGCTCAACAAGTATTGCAAGCTATATTGCCTCGTACGGGCAAGGCGTTGCGCATCGGTATTACTGGTGTGCCTGGGGCCGGTAAAAGTACATTTATTGAAGCCTTTGGTAACATGCTCATTGAAGCTGGTTACAAGGTTGCCGTACTCGCTGTAGACCCTACAAGCCAAGTTACAAAGGGCAGTATTTTGGGCGATAAAACGCGGATGGAAACGTTGACGAAACATCCTGAGGCCTATATTCGTCCATCGCCGGCTGGCGGTACACTAGGCGGTGTGGCTCGTAAAAGTAGAGAAACGATGCTACTTTGCGAGGCTGCTGGGTACGATATTATTCTCGTCGAAACCGTAGGGGTTGGGCAAAGCGAAGTTACTGTGCGCTCCATGGTAGACTTCTTTATGCTCATCGTCTTAACTGGTGCAGGCGATGAATTGCAAGGCATCAAAAAAGGCGTTATGGAGCTGGCTGATGCTATTGTGGTCAACAAGGCTGATGGGGACAACCTCAAGCGAGCTCTCATCGCTCGTAGCGATTACGATCGGATGCTACATTACATCCGTCCAGCTACGGAAAAATGGAAAACCCAAGCCTACACTTGTTCTGCAGTGACTAAGGATGGTCTCGACGAATTGTGGGATGTTATCCAAGAGTTTGCTGAACAAGGTAAAGAAAATGGGGTATTCTTAAAACGCCGTCAAGAACAATCCCTCCGTTGGGTACGTGATATGATTGACGAACACTTGCACAACCTATTCTTTAACAATGTAGTCATTCAAGGTCGTATGGGCGAAGTTGAAAATGCTGTCTTAGACGGTGAAATGAGTGAATCACAAGCCGTTGAAGAATTAATTGGGGTTTTTGACAAGTCTATTAAATGAGTAGATAGCTACATACCTATTTGATAAGATGGCATAACTTATCTATTAAGACACTCCGATTAGCTATCATACTGATTTAGACATATAAGATGTATCCAGAAAAGGCATAGTATAAACATTACTATTGGGTTTAGCCCAATGAAGATGTATACTATGCCTTTTTATGTGCCTGTGAAAGCATATTCATGAAACAAATTTCATAAAAAACACGGTTGATACTTTCATAAATATCATATATGATATATAATTTAATCATAGATTGTTACTTGTATGTGATTAAAAAGAGAGGGTCATTATGAAACCACTAGTAAAGAAAATGCTAACAGTAGTATTGTGCGCATCAACTCTAACAGCACCATTATTCTTGACAGGATGTAGTGTTTCTAAGGTTGCCAATAGCGTACAACAAGGTGTTCAAAAGAAATCACAAGATGACGTTAAAGTGTTTAACAACTACATTAAAGCCGTTGGCGATTTTAACAGTCATACAGTGCGCTTTGGCTATGCTATCGGCCCAGACATTCAAAAACTAAGAGAAGGTCAACATTTAACAAGCTTTATGGCACCACATTTTGATTCTTTACAAAAGAACTTACAAGCCGCTAAGGATGCTGGCGTGCCATATGATGATATGAAAGAACCTCTTGATAACGTATTAGCCGTATTAAAGGACATTGTACCAGTAGCAAATGAATTGGATACGTACTACCAAACTAATTCATATCAAGCAGATAATTATGCTAAGGAACAACAATTAGGCCCTAAATACGTTCAACTATATGATCAATTCTATGCAGCATATAATCAGTTAGACGCAGTAATTCACAAACATAATACGGAAAATCAACAAGAACAGTTGAAAGAACTTAAAGATTCCGGTAAGAAAAATGCAGCTGCTGCTCAAGAAGTTCATTTACGTTTAACTGCATTATTGGATAGCTTTGAAGAAGGCAAGCAAATCGATGTAAATGCGGCGAACCAAGAGTTGCAAGGAATCATGGATGTATCCAGCAGCATTACTAGTCCGGACTATAACTCTGCTAAAAATCATTTAAATACAACTATTGGTAGAATTCGTACATTCTTAGGTGACCAAACAGCTGATCATTACAATGATATGATTGAATCCTACAATAGCTTTATTGGCAGTGTAAATCGCTTGGATATGAATAAACTTGATAAATAATATCTAATCGTATATACCATGTTATGTAATGTTAGGAGAGGAACATTTAAATGAGCAAGAAAATGTTATTACCCGTTGGTGTAGTTGTTCTAATTATAGGTATTGTTATCCTATTATTAAATCCAGATCCAGCTACAACGAATTTGGAAATTGCAAGAAACGCTACTAATGCACGAGAGGCAGCTAAAGCGATTTCTTCTAATAATCAAACCTATGCATGGATGTATTCCCTCGGTATGTTCTTTACTGGTTTTGGCGTGTCCTTAACAATCGGTGGCATACTTGTAAAATTCCTTAAAAAAGATTAATAGGATGTAAGAGATTATAAGCCTTCTAGGTTGAATTTAATCTGGACTATAGCTAAATCAAGCTTACATTAAAGGCTATACTAATATGTGTATCACTATTAGTATAGCCTTTTTTTGTCCCATACATATTTTTAGATGCCTTAAAACGTGATATAATTAACTCTAATGGGGCCTAGAGGGTAATGGCTTTTGGAGGTTAGTATGAGTAGCATAGCGCATTTATTTGTGGCTGGTGGATTTGTAATGTATCCGCTAGTAATTTTTTTGCTCTTTGCGTTGATGATTGGCATTGAGCGTATCGTTTTATATCGCAAGTTTACAAAGGACTTGCGTCGCTTTAATAAGGTATTAGAAAAGAACCAAAGCTGGGTTATGTTGCCGAGTGTGTTGGAACGTGACACATTAGAGCTAGGCTCTTTGTTTGCCCGTGCCATTCGCAGTGCGAAGAACTACAATAGCTTGGAAAATCGTTTGCAAGATATCGTATCCTATGCAGATGAGCGCTTGAAACGCGGCCTTAGCTGGCTTAGCATGATCGTAACCATGGCTCCACTATTGGGCTTGTTGGGTACCGTGCTTGGCATGATTCGCGCCTTTGCTGTCGTAGGTGGCGATATTGGGGCTCCTACCATCATTACGGGCGGTGTATCTGAAGCATTGGTAGCAACAGCGACAGGCTTGACCGTAGCCATCATTGCACTAGGCTTTCACAGTTACTGTGCGGCAAAGGTCAACGATTCTATTACTACATTAGAGCATGAGTGTGGTAATATCCTCGATGCGTATAACGAGGAACATGATATATGAGACGACGCACATTAGGGGTTAAAAAAGAACCAACCATCATGATTATCCCTATGATCGATATCGTATTCTTCTTATTGGTATTTTTCATGGTGGGTACGCTGTATATGAATACAGAACAGCAAATTCCTCTAAATTTGCCATCTGCATCTACATCTACGGCAAAATCTATCGAGCCTATTACGATTACCTTAACTACAACGCATACGTTATATATCGATAATCAGGAAATTTCTTCGGAACGCTTGGCGGAAGAGGTGCGGTCTATCGTTAAACAAGCACCGCGACAAGCCTTTGTTATCCGTGCATCTAAGGATGTATACTACAGCGAGGTTATCGCTCTATTAGATATGCTCAAGGTTAATGGCGCTAAATATATTAGTGTCGCAACGGAACGGAAGTGATTCTATGTTTGAATCGCATTATTTGAAACCGTTCATCGTGTCTTTAGGCATTACGACGATACTCGTATCTGGAATGGGCCTTTCCTTGCGAGGCATGGCGGGCACTGGGGCAGCTCATGATGCGGCTGAAATTAGCTTTGATTTGCCTGATGATAGTGAAAGTAGCGCAGAGGTAGCAGAACCGACTCCACAACCGGAGGAGAAGGTAGCACCTGCAGAGGCTGTGCCAGAACGTACAGAACCAAAGCCTAAATCTCAGTCACAACCTATGGTGGAGTCCGTGACGCCTGATGAAAGTGAACGAACTAAAACATTAGATACAAATGCTAGTACACAAGAGCAGCGACGAGAATGGGCTATACCTAAGGCCATCGAATCTGAAGCGGCTGGCGTAGAGCAAGCGGTTGTAATGCATGATAAACAATCAAAACCGAAAGAGGCACCTATGGGGAAGGATGTTACATCTGACCCTAATGCCAATGGTGATGGTCGTACGGAATCAGCTGACTTATCATTCCTATCAGATCTTGCATGGAGCTTGTTAACACCAGGCCAGCAAGAATTATTACGACAACCTGCTATTAATCCAAGCGCCTATCTTCGTCGTGTCCAAGAACAAGGCGCGAGAACTTCCGTGACAGGTACTGTTACGGTGAAGGTGAACTTTGGAGAAGATGGCCATGTCATCGTTGCTCCGAATACACCGCGCATCGTGGTGGACGGTGTGCCGCCTGATGTAATGGAAGAGGCGTTGCGCATTGTTAAAACCAGTGGCAGCATCGTCAACAACTCTGGACGTATACAAACCTTAACAATCCCTGTCGTTATGGGACAATAAAGAGGCATATCACATACTATGTATGTAAGATATGCCTCTTTTATTTTTGTAGTATTAGTTATTTGTATCCTGTTATTTATGGTTACCAGATTATTATGGGAATATAATTAATACGGAAAAACTGTATCCTATTAATCCTGGTTTGTAAGCATCGTTTTGGTAGAGTTGAATACCGCAAGGTATACGATAGCACCGCCGATAAATAATGTAACTTGCATAGGTGCACTAAATTGATCGACACGCCATAACGCAAAGGCGTAGAAGAACATTGTTACTAGCATGATGAGGAATGCGATGATAACGCGTACATTGGTGTTAACCGCTAAGGATGTAGTAATGCGAGATTTGTTGAGTATTACATAAATTAAGGATACGATAATATCTGCTGTAAAGATAGAGAACACATAATTGAGATCAAACTCTCCAAATAGAACTACAGCCAAGCCGATAAAGCTGAGTCCAAAGAATAGGCGCAATAGCATGCCTATAGTATTCGATTCATTGCGCTGCGCACGACGCTCTTTGCGATTTAAATTTGCCATGAAAGCCTCCCTATTTTTCATAGTAGATTTAGTCTGTATGTTTATTATATATCACAATGTACAGCTATGATACAGTATTAGTAAATTTATTTATTGTTATATTACTATATAAGGTATAACTCCATAGTTATATGAGGTTTACTAATGTAATAATTTAGAAAATAAATGTGTAGCTATATGAGATGTAACGTATAGTTATCATAGAATATGAGTGCATAAAGAGAGAGAGTATGATTCAAGTTATTCTTACCTATATTGTTAACGTTATTATTGTATTTATCTTCTTCCCGATTTTAGAGTCCGCAGTTCAATACGTATATCCTTTTTCTTGGGCGTGGCTTATGAAACCACTACAATTAGCGGATAAGTTAGAGGTGTATATCGTTATAGCCGTTGCATTGCCTATTATAGTGGCTATAGGATTATTTTTGCCGCCTTTTAGTTGGATTGCTCATGCGATGCAAGGTGAAAGAAAACCAAGTGCAGAAGAATCGGCCTATCTTGAACCAATATTTGAAAAATTATGTGCCTATAGTGAGGTAAAACGTGATTCACTAACTGTGCGTATGCGTAATGATGAGGATATCAATGCCTTTGCTTCGGGAATCAATCATATTACGATACATACAGGTGCCTTACGAGCATTAAGTGAGGATCAATTGGTAGGCGTTTTGGCGCATGAGCTAGGTCATTTGCGTCATCGCGACACCATTTACTTAACTATAACCTATGCCATGGATCGACTCGGGCAATTGATTTTGAATCTTGTAATATTGCTTAACTTCGCATTGAATATACTGGCGATTATACCTATTGTTAATATTGTAGTTCGCATTATTCAATTAGCTATAGTTATTATGATTACAGCGGTGGAATATATATTACAGTTACCAAAGTGGATAACCTATTATTTTGATAGCCGTCGTCGTGAGTATGCTGCTGATGCGTACGCTGTATCAATTGGTTTAGGCCGAGAATTGCGGGATGGCCTCGTTTCATTGGGTTTAGCGACTGACCAAATTGGCATGCTTGAGAATGGTGAATTATATGATTGTGAAAGTACGGGATTTTTTAGCCGTTTATTTATTACTCATCCAAGAATGATTAAACGAATTCAGCGTATCGATGAAGGTATAGAAGTATACGAATTGAAAAAAAGTCTTATGTGGAATCGACTGTTAAGAAACTAGGTATATATTACATAGAGGCAAAATAGCGGGATATACTATGAGGTCTTATATTATATAAAATTAAAATAGAGGTCTTAATATAGAGGCTTTCATCCATAAATACGAACGATTAGTAAATTTAATATAATTATCATTCGGAAAATTTAGGTCCATTCATTGAATGGAGCTTTCACATATGGTACAATTATTGTATAAGAAATCTAGCTTTTATCATGCAAAGGAGACATCATGATACCACGTTATACACGAGAAGAAATGGGCCATATTTGGAGCGAACGCAACGAGTTCGACACAATGTTATTGGTAGAAACATTGGCATCCGAGGCACAAGCTGAGTTGGGCGTTATCCCTAAAGAAGCGGCTAAAGCCATTCGCGAAAAGGGCAATTTCGACGTTGAACGCATTCATGAAATCGAAAAGGAAACAAACCACGATATCATTTCCTTCGTAACAGCAGTAGGCGAATACGTAGGTCCTGAAGCGGCTAAATATATCCACCTTGGCCTTACATCTACTGACGTTAAAGATACAGCGCTTGGTTACATGATGAAACAAGCTTGCGACATCTTGATTGAAGATTTGAAACGCTTGCACGAAGTATTGCGTCGTCGCGCAGCTGAGTTCAAATACACACCTATGATTGGCCGTACACATGGTATTCACGGCGAACCAACTACATTTGGCTTGAAATTAGCATTGTGGATGGCTGAGGTAGAACGCGACATCGAACGCATGGAACATGCTCGTAAAAGCGTTGCTGTTGGTAAATTATCCGGCGCCGTTGGTACATATTCCAACATCGATCCATTCGTAGAACAATACGTATGCGAAAAATTAGGTCTTGAACCTGTTAAAATCGCTACGCAAGTAGTACAACGTGACCGTCACGCTGAATTGTTGTCCACTATTGCTGTTGTAGGTGGCACATTAGATAAAATCGCTTTGGAAATCCGTCACTTGCAACGTACAGAGGTGCGCGAAGCAGAAGAATACTTCAGCCCTAAACAAAAGGGTTCCTCCGCAATGCCTCATAAACGTAATCCTATTACATGTGAAAGAATTTGCGGTATGGCTCGCTTGCTTCGTGGCTACGCTCAATCTGCTTACGAAGACCAAGCTTTGTGGCATGAACGCGATATTTCCCACAGTTCTGTAGAACGTGTTATCTTGCCAGATGCAACAATTGCATTGAACTACATGCTTCACCTTACAATTCGCACTATCGATAAATTGTTGGTATATCCTGAAACAATGCTTAAAAACCTCAACCTTACAGGCGGCCTTGTATTCAGCCAAACAATTTTGACTCACCTTGTAGACAAAGGTGCAGTACGTGACGAAGCATACCGTTGGGTTCAAAAATACGCTATGGAACGCTGGCTTGAAGGCAAAGATTTCGCAACAGGTCTTAAATCTGATGAAAACATCAAGAAATATATGACTGCTGAAGAAATCGATGCATGCTTCGATCCTCATAAATTGTTAAAACATGTTGATACAATCATGGCTCGCTTTGGCCTATAATTGTAGGGTACTTCCCATATAACATATGAAAGACTAGGGTAGGTATAGACCAACAAGCCTATAGCACATACATTAGGCTGTTGGCTATATCTACCTTTTTATTTTGAAAGCAACCTGTTATTTCCGCTATTTTACGGATAATTACGAGCTAGTTTCCTAGTAAGCATCTCTGTATCTTAGGGAAAATTAGCTATTGTATTAGGAGGTTATATGAAACGTATCATACGAAAGTACGGACCGCCTATTTTTCACTGTATTAATGACTTTGGACAAGGTTCACTAGCGGCGCTCATACCGTTCTTTATCGCTAATTTTGGCCTTAATTACTATCAATCGGCATCCATTATTTTCTGTAACACCGTAGTGGCTTCCGTGGCGCAGCCTATCTTGGGCTATGTGGCGGATCGGTGGCGCGTGCCGTGGTTCATTCCTGTAGGCTTTACCGTAACATTAGTCTCTATCAGCGCCATTGCACTGGCAACGAGCTATGAAATGATATTAGCTCTATCGCTCATTGCAGGGATTGGGGCGGCACTATTCCATCCTGAGGCGGCTCTTCTCGTGAACCGCACGCAATCCAATGAACTTGGTAATGCCATGGGACGATTTGCGGTTGGGGGCAGCGCTGGTTTTGCACTGGGCCCACTCCTTGCTGGTGGTGTGTACGTCTTTGGCGGTCAATTCCTTTGGTTGTTCACGGCAATTGCATTGATTGGCGTGTTGCTGTATGTGTATGCCTTTACTAGCTCTACAGATACCGATGCTATTGGTGAAAGTAAAAGCTCTGCTAAATCTACTAATAGTGGCACTAACGATTGGGTTAGCTTTGGCAAATTATTCTTTGTCATTGCTTCTCGATCTATTTTATTCTCTGTACTATCCATCTTTATACCTATTTTATACATTACTGTTATTAACGGAGAAGCCAGTGCATCGAGTTTAGCTTTAACGATGTACTTTGCAATGGGCGCTGTTCTTACCTATATGGGCGGGGCGTTGTCAGATAAATTAGGCTTCCTTAAAACAGTTCGCTTAGGCAATCTTATCTTCTTGCCATCTGTTTTAGTCTTTATCTTTGTGCCTAATATATGGGGCTTTTTCGGCGCCATGATCCCAATGGCCTTTGGTGTATTCTCACAATACGGTCCAATTACGGTATTAGGTCAAAAATACCTTGCTAAAAATGCAGGCTTTGCCTCAGGTATTACACTAGGTCTTGGCATTACCTTAGGTGGCCTTGTAGCACCATATGTAGGCCATATAGCCGACATCTATGACGTACAAACCGCATTGATGACACTGATACCTGTCGGTTTAATGGGGCTCTTAATGAGCTTCTGGTTAAAAGAGCCTAAATAGCACTTGATTGACAGGCAGACATTGATAATATAGTTGTATTGAATTACTAAAATAGAATATTTTGACTAGTTAAAATGTCAATATATGGGAGGTGACCATTGGTCACCTCCCATTTGTTTACTTTAAGGGTCTAGATATTTATATTGGATATAGTAAGACTTTAAATTTCTATATTTCTGTATCTTTACTGAATATATGTTTTAACATATAATTTATGTAAAGATTTCTTCTAGCATTAGGAGGAACTAAATGGATGCCTTTTCTGTAGTTTTTTATGAAACTCTAAGTGGCGAAAAGCCTGCAAAAGCATTTTTAAATGAACTTTCAGATAAACAAAGGGCTAAAACAATTCGAGATTTAAAAATACTTGAATTATGTGGCAATCGTTTACGAGAACCACAGTCTAAATATTTAGAAGAGGGTATTTATGAGTTGCGAACGAAGCAAGGTTCAAATATTTCTAGAATATTGTATTTCTTTTTTGTGGGAAAGCGAATTGTTCTAACAAATGGTTTTGTAAAGAAATCTATGAAAACACCTAAGAGTGCTATAGAATTAGCTGTTAAATATAAGAATGATTATATTGAGAGGTATACATAATATGGAAACGTTAGATCAATATTTAGAGAAACAATTGAAAAATCCGAAGTTTAAAAAAGAGTGGGATGCATTAGATGATGAGTATCAAATTATTCAGAATATAGTTGAAGCACGATTGGCAGCTCATATGACGCAAATGCAGTTATCCGAATTAACAGGTATTACTCAGTCTGATATTAGTAAGATTGAAAATGGCAATGGTAATCCATCTTTAAAAACATTACAGAAAATAGCTCACGCTTTTGGGAAGAAACTAAAGATTGAATTTGTATAAATACTTTCACAGAGTCCGAACATTGTTGTATAATGTTAGTGAATTATTTAGACTTTCACATGGAGGATATAGATATGGCAACAAGTATGGTTATCGGCACTCAATGGGGTGACGAGGGTAAAGGTAAGATCGTTGACTGGATTGCGGAACGTGCGGACGTTGTAGTGCGCAGTCAAGGTGGTAATAACGCAGGTCATACTGTTGTAGTAGATGACAAAGCATTTGCGCTTCGCCTATTACCAAGTGGTATCTTGTATGATGATAAACAAAATATCGTTGGTACTGGTGTTGTTATCGACCCTAAAGTTTTGTTACAAGAAATTGAAGGTCTTGAAAAACAAGGTAAATCTGCTAAATCTCTTCAAATTTCTGACCGTGCGCATGTTATCATGCCATATCATATCGCTTTAGATAATGCAGAGGAAGCATCTAAAGGGGATGCTAAAATCGGTACTACTAAAAACGGTATCGGTCCTTGCTATGCTGATAAGATTAACCGTATCGGCATCCGTATCTGCGATTTGTATGACTTGGATACATTCAAACAAAAATTAGCATACAATGTAGAATTCAAAAACAAAATGCTTACAAAGGTTTATGATGCTGAACCTGTTAACTACGATGAAATCTTAGCTGACTATATCAAATATGCTGAAGCATTGAAACCATATGTAACAGATACTAATATCGCTGTTTTGAAAGCAGTGCAAGAGGATAAAAAGGTGTTGTTCGAAGGCGCGCAAGCAACTATGCTTGACCTTGATCATGGTACATATCCATTCGTAACATCCTCTCATCCAATCGCTGGTGGTGCTTCCACAGGTGCTGGTATTGGTCCAAACTACTTGAAAAATATCTTCGGTGTAGTAAAAGCATACGCAACACGCGTTGGTGCAGGTCCATTCCCTACAGAGCTTCTTGATGAAACTGGCGATAACCTTCGCAAACTTGGTCATGAGTTCGGTACTGTAACTGGTCGTCCTCGTCGTTGCGGTTGGTTAGATCTTATGGTTGTAAAATACGCAGCAGGTCTTAACAGCCTTGATTACCTTGCAATCACTCGTTTGGATATTCTTGATACATTCAAAGAATTGAAAATCTGCGTAGGTTATAAATTGAATGGTAAAGATGTAGAAGGCTTCCCAGCTAACTTGAAAGACCTCGAAGCATGCGAAGCAGTGTACGAAACATTGCCAGGTTGGGAAACAGATATTTCTGGTATCCGTAAATACGAAGATCTTCCTGAAAATGCTCGCAAATATGTAGAACGTATTGCAGAAGTAACAGGTGTACCTTTGGGTATCGTATCCGTAGGTCCTAACCGTAACCAAACTATCGACTTGGTAAACGTATTCTAAGCTATACTAATTTGATATAATGTAAATGATTGCATTCGATAGTATCGATGTAGCAGTATAATTGTTAAAATTTTACCGCTATACAATCGATTTATAGAATTATACAGATAAGGCTCCTCTAAGAGGAGCCTTTTGTAATGAAATGATTTAGACTACAAAAAAAGTATAATACATCTAATCCTTTCGGTCGCTAATGTGGTGCGGTATATCGAAGTATGCTATAAGGTTATCAGAAAATGCGTATATCGAAAATTCTATAGAAAAATATTTTATACAATTTTTATATATGCGGAATTATGTATAACTAAATAAATCTATGAGATGAAAATTTATTTAAAATATTCACAATATACAAACTATGACGTACTTAAATTAGTTTATAATGTGGTAAAAATTACCCATCTATATAAAATTGATATTCATAATAAATTATTAAGATACAAATATAAAGAAAAAAATAGATTTACATTAAGAAATAGTATATAATAGAGTCTAGAAAGTAGATTGACATTTTTTGATACGGATTTGAGGAGTTAAAGATATGGTTGAAGTTTCTTACGAACGTTTAGCTACGATTTTCAAGGCATTAAGCGATGAAACAAGATTACACATCATCGATATGTTGTCTTGCAATGAATTATGTGCAGCTGATATTTTAGCTAGCTTCAATTTGTCTCAATCTACGTTGAGCTACCACATGAAAATCTTAATTGATGCAGGTGTAGTTAACTCTCAACGTAATGGCTTATGGACTCGTTATTCCATTAATGAAGCTACATTTGGCGATATTTTAGAGATCATCCCTCAACTATATAAATCTAAGGATGAGTGTATTTGCGCGCAAATTAAATACTGCCGTATTTCTGAGCACGAAAAAGAAGCGTAACAATGAGACGATGGATTATGCATGTTGATATGGATGCATTTTTCGCGTCCATCGAACAATTGGATCATCCAGAATATAAAGGCCACCCCGTAATTGTGGGTGGTCTTTCTTCACGTGGCGTCGTTGCCACTTGTTCTTATGAGGCTCGAAAATTTGGCGTTCACTCCGCCATGCCCATCTCTCGTGCTAAGAAACTCTGTCCCGATGGCGTCTATGTGTATCCGCGTATGGATCGTTACAAAGAGGTATCTCATCAGATTTTTTCTATTATGAAAGAATTTACTCCTCACATTGAGCCTCTATCTATCGACGAAGCCTTTCTCGAGGTTAGCGGTATGTCTACCATGTATAGTGGACCAAAAGCACTGGGCAGAGCCATTAAAGATCGAGTATTTGAGGAAACTGGTCTTATTATCTCTGCAGGGCTAGCACCGAATAAATTCCTTGCCAAATTGGCATCCGATTTAGATAAGCCCGACGGCCTCGTAGTCATACCTTATGGCCGTGAAAAAGAGATTTTAGCTCCATTACCGATTAAACGCATTTGGGGCGTAGGTCCTCGTACAGAAAAAATCTTGAAAACAGGGGGCTTTCACTTGATGCGTCATATTCAAGCGTTGCCTGATGAAAGCTGTTTAATTCCTCTCGTGGGCAACCAGGCGCGCCGCATATGGGAACTAGCAAATGGGATTGATGATAGACCAGTGGAAACCGATCGCAAAATACAATCTATCGGAGCTGAGGAGACATACGAAGAAGATTTAACGGATGGTAGTGCCATTGAACTAGAGTTTAGATACTTTGCGAACCGCTTATCAAAACGATTGCGAAAACGTAATCTATTAGGTCATACCGTATCCATTAAGGTTCGGTACGATGATTTCACTACCGTATCCCGCCAAAAGCGGTTAGACACGCCATCAGACCATGAGCATGTGTTCTTTGAAACGGCTTTGCTCTTATGGAATAAACTCATGCAAGATAAGACCAGTAAAAAACCGAAAGGCACAAAGAAAGACATTGAAGTATTAGGAGCCACTACGAAGGTCAAATCTACAAATTTAAAATCTACTAATTTAAACTATAGTAGTTCAAACTATGGTGGTTTTAGTGAGATTGCCTTTATGGATCCCCCGGGCCCTATACGATTACTAGGCCTTACCGTAAGTGGTCTCGATGAAGAGGTGCCTATGCAAGATAGTCTTTTCGAATCACCTAAAAATGAGACTGAAAATAAACTGGCTGGTGTATTAGATTCATTAGAGTCTAAATTTGGTGAAACGGCTGTTATGAGTGGCGCATTATGGCAGCGCTTTCACGGAGACAATGGAACGCGTAGAAAACGATCAGAACTCAAGTCTGTAGTAGATGCTCGTGGAGATGCACCGTCTAATCCGGCAGATGATACACCGTCTAATACAGTGGATGATACAGCCACCAATGAGGACGCACAAGCTACTGAGTCGAAGGCCCCTAAAAAATTCTGATGAACTCATATTGAATACTTTCACTAAAGTATTTGTTCATGTTACAATATGGGTATAGTGTTAATAAATTACCGCAAGAGAGGTATAGATATGAGTTTATTTCGTGTAGCCATTCATTATGGCATCAACAGCAATGGTTTCTTGTCCTATGACACAGAAGCAAAAACAGTGTCCGTAGAATTACCTGAACAAGAGTGGGCTGATAAGGTTATCGCTTACTTAAACGAGGATCATGCCATCGAGCATGCTACAGGTCTTGATACATATGAACGGTTGAATGTAAAACCATTAGAATCTTTGGACAACTTAAAATTAGCTTTAACACGCATGTGGGAAGCTATCGACGTACAAGTCGACTGGAGCCGTCCGGCGTAAACAGAATGAAGCACCTTGTAACTACCATAGGTAGATGCAAGGTGTTTTTTATTTGTCTTATTTTGGTAGATCCTTATGCAAAAGATTAATCTAGTTAATCACAAGAAATAGTGAACCACTAATCAGATATAATACGTGGTGTCTCAGTTTCTTATTGTAAATGATAAGATGTATACACTATTTATAC
>DXZL01000180.1 GCA_019419725.1 Veillonella sp.
ACCTTCGTGTAGACGTTTGCTCCAAATGCCATCCGTTCTTCACTGGTCAACAACGCGCAGCTCAAGCTCGTGGTCGTATTGAACAATTTAACAAACGTTACGGCAAATAATTTGTCATGTAATGTAGCATCTATTGGCAGGGCTATGGGCTCTGCCTCTATTTGTTTATGAGAGGAGCTCTTGTGAACACAGAACGTATTAAAAAGTTTGTCGGTGGACAAGCTGTGATCGAAGGTGTCATGATGAGGGGACCTGGTGTTACAGCAACGGCTGTACGAGAACCAGCGGGAACCATTGTAGTTCAAAAAGAGCCTACAAAATCTATTGCTGACACATATCCAATTTTGAAAAAACCATTTCTTCGAGGCTGTGTAGCCCTCTATGAATCTCTAGTCATTGGCATGAAGGCATTGTCCTTCTCCGCTAAAGCCGCTGGTGATGAAGAGGAAGAAATGTCTAATAGTGAAATTGCCATTACTATGGTTATTTCCACCATATTTGCGATAGCTGTATTTTTGGCATTGCCTACATTTATCGTAAAATTTATTCCTGGTGTACAGGATAATCATGTAGTATTAAATCTCATTGAAGGTGTCATTCGTTTAGTTCTTTTTCTACTCTACATTTGGGGGATTGGGCTTACGAAGGATATTCAACGAGTTTTCCAATATCATGGGGCCGAGCATAAAACAATTCATACCTATGAATTAGACTTGCCTCTTACCGTAGAAAACGTTCGTAAACAAAGTCGCTTACATCCACGATGTGGTACAAATTTCTTACTTATCGTTATGGTGGTGAGTATCTTTGTATTTGCCTTTTTAGGTTGGCCTAATTTGTTGGAACGTATCGTAAGCCGCGTACTTCTCATGCCAGTAGTGGCAGGTATTGCGTACGAGGTTATTCGTCTTGCTGGTCGTAGTGAGCATTCCTTTGTGAAAGCTCTTATCAAACCAGGTCTTGCATTACAGTACATGACCACACGTGAACCAGAAGATGATCAAATTGAAGTCGCTATACGAGCTCTTGAAGAGGTTCGCCCTTCTGAGAGTGATGCATATGAAGAGGAATAAACATGTTAGTAGATAAATTACAAGTTATTGAAGATAAATTTATGGACCTGGAGCAGCGCATCAGTGACCCTGAAGTGATTGCACGCCAAGATGAATGGCGTAAATTAACACGTCAACATGCTCAATTATCTAAAACAGTTGAAACATTCCGTACTTATAAAAAAGTATTAGCTGGTATTGATGAAGCTATGGAAGTTATTGAAGATAAATCCATGGATGAAGAATTCCGTGAAATGGCACAAGAGGAATTAAAAGAGCTAAAACCTCAAAAAGAGGAATTAGAAGAGAAATTACAAATCCTTTTACTACCTAAGGACCCTAATGATGATAAGAATATTATCATTGAAATTCGTGGTGGTGCCGGTGGTGATGAAGCGGCACTATTTGCAGGCGACTTGTTCCGTATGTACACAAAATATGCGGAAAGCCAAGGCTGGCGCTGCGAGATTATCGATGCCAATGAACCTGAACTAGGTGGCTTTAAAGAGGTTATTTTCTCTGTAGATGGTGAAAATGTATACTCCAAGATGAAATTTGAATCTGGTGTACACCGTGTACAACGTGTACCTGCTACGGAAACACAAGGCCGTGTACATACATCTACCGTTACAGTAGCGGTATTGCCAGAAATGGAAGATGTTGATATTGAAGTCAATGAAAAAGACTTAAAAATCGACACCTATCGTGCGAGTGGTGCGGGCGGTCAGCATATCAATAAAACTGAGTCTGCTGTTCGTATTACCCACTTACCATCTGGTATCGTTGTAGCATGTCAAGATCAACGCTCTCAATTACAAAACCGTGAAAAAGCCATGCGTGTATTGCGTGCAAAATTGCAAGACCAAGCTGAGCAAGAGGCTATTTCTAGCATGGCAGCAGACCGTAAGAGCCAAGTTGGTACAGGTGATCGTAGTGAACGTATTCGTACCTATAACTATCCACAAGGTCGCGTAACAGATCATCGTATTAACTTAACTTTGTATAAATTAGATGCTATTTTAAATGGCGATCTAGATGAAATCATTCAAGCCTTAAATGCTGCTGACCAAGCGGCAAAAATGCAGGAGGCTAATACAAATGCATAAGGAGATTTGGACAATCGGTCGTATTCTCCAGTGGACAGAGCAGTACTTTCAAAGCAAGGAGATGGATACACCTCGACTTGATGGGGAAGTACTGCTTTCTCACGTTTTAGGTAAGGATCGTATTTATCTATATACCCATTATGACCAACCGCTTATTCAAGAGGAACTCGATGCTTTCAGACCTCTCGTTCAAGAACGAGCTAATGGGCATTGTGTAGCGGCTATTATTGGGGAAAAGGACTTTATGGGATTGACCTTTAAGGTTAATGATAAGGTATTGATTCCACGACCTGATACAGAAACCTTGATTGAGCATGTACTAGGCACGTATCAAAAGGATAGTAATATTCGTATCCTTGATGTATGTACGGGACCTGGCACGATATTATTAAGTCTATTACACTATTTGCCGAATGCGTGTGGCATGGGTATTGAAATATCTGCCGATGCTTTGTCATTAGCTAAGGTAAATAGTGAAAGATTTAACTTAAATGATCGTGTTCAATTGTTAGAGTCCGATATGTTTTCTGCCTT
>DXZL01000181.1 GCA_019419725.1 Veillonella sp.
ACAAGTATAACGCAATGCCTTTAAGTCTAATTTATTCAATGCTTCACAGCGGTGACGCAATTTTGCCATATGATGACGATACGTATCTTTTGGTTCTACACCTTCAATGCGGCAAAGTTTCAATAATGTATCCCATAATTGGTTAATTTTTTCTTCGTCTGTACCTTTATAGCCTAATAAATCTGCCCAAAGAACTGTTGGTACAGAAGCAACACACCATGTAACAGAAGAGTTCATGATGGCTGTATGATAGAAGGATAACGCTTTATTTAAGTTACGAGATTGTAAGGAAATACGATCTGTTGGAATACCTTCTAAGGCTTTTGGATTAGCACTGATTAAAGATAAGAAGGCTGCCTTATCATCGATGTATTGTTTGTAGAATTCCGGTATCCAGTTAGCAGGTTTTTCTAAAACAGATTCTTTCGCATGTAATAAACGTTGACGGGCAATTGGGGAGCATCTCCAGTTCAGAACAACCTCCTTAGCACCAAGTTCATAAGCTTCTTCAGTAACAATCACTGCAAAGTCTTTATTTTCTACATCTACAGAAATAACTAATGTTTGGTCTTGCTGCAAGTTTACACCGTATTGTAATAATGTACGGGCATATTTTCTTAATGTATCTTGATTCATAATTTCTCCTTTAATTCGTCATCAATTGTTAAACTCCTGCTAGTGTGACCAATAGAGTCAGTGGTAGGAGTTTTATTTTTCATAGGGAAATCCTTCAGTAGGAGGTGCACTATGAAAGCTAAATTGAAGCCCTATATGATAATTATATTAATCCTATGTGTTTTAGTAGGAATTTGTTTCCTATGGCCTATTATAACAGATGATAGCGATTCTGTCCTAGTTGAAGGGGGTATAGATGGAAATTCTTCTATATCTACTGTAGAACAACAGCCTAATAAACCAATCGCTTATATAACAGGTGCAGTCGCTTCACCTGGTTTATATGAGCTTGAAAGCTCAGCTACTGTAGGTGATATTGTTAAGCTAGCAGGAGGACTATTACCCTATGCAGATGTAGAGTCGGTAAATATGGCTAAGCCAGTTACTGCAGGTGATCATATCCATGTAGTATTTAACTTTCACGGTAATCCTGAAGTGTTATTGCGTGGTAATAAGATAAACATAAACTCTGCCACTGCAAAAGAATTAGACTCTCTGCCAGGTATAGGCCCTGCCATGGCTAAAAGAATTGAGGAATATCGTTCACAAAAAGGCCCCTTTACTTCCGTTGAAGGTATCAAGGGGGTGAAGGGCATTGGTGACGGCGTATTTAAGAAAATTAAAGACAAAATTACAATTTAACAATCAAAATTGTAATCACGAAGGTATGCCACTACATACAAATATTATTGATCGTACAAAAGTGGTATTAACTCATAGTCAATGGGCACATGTTATATTAGGATCTATTATTATAGGAACAATACTAGGGTATGGAAATTATTTTCCTGTACTCAATCAAATGCACTACATCTTTGCTATAGGGATAGCCATTATAGGTGTCGGTGTTTTTAAAGCCTTACAATCGGCTAATTGGTGGAGCTCACTTGGTAAGTTAATAGTTTTTGTGTCCCTTTTAATAGGACTATCGTATTACCAAACAAATTTACGGATTATACATTTTAATAGCTATACATCATATTATTTGCACCAAGAAGGAGAATATCTTGGTACGGTTGTAATTGCTCCTGAAAGAGTAAATTTGAACGGACAGGAGTATTACAAATATACCATTGAAATCCATAGCTTACATCCTTATAAAGATACTGCCAAAAATGATTATATTAATGCTAAGGGCCGTTTACAGATATACTCAAAGGCATCTACCACCAAACATCCCATACGACTAGGGGAATATGCAGTTGTAGAAGGTACCCCAAAGTCCTTATTTCTTATCGAAGAGGAAGGTCGTATTAATCTTCGTGGCCGATATATGAGTTCCAATACTCGAGGACGTATCTATGATGGTGTATATAGAGTTGCGAGTCATAAAGATTTACAAGCATTTCACTTTAAAGAAACCTATTCTGAAGAACTATATAGGAAACTCTTATTTATTTGTGGATTAATACGAGAGTCTATAGATAAAACTATTTCTAATTATCTAGAGGGTCCACAACATGTATTAGCACAATCATTAGCTTTAGGTGGCCATTATAGTGAGCTAGGGGAAGATACAATGAAGGATTTTTCCTACACAGGACTTATCCATATTTTATCCATATCAGGTTCACATATTGCTCTCTTGTTAGCATTGGTATATGGACTGGGACGACTTATTAAATTAAGAAAACGAACCAGTTTGATTATGGGAATTTTAGTGGCCTGTATGTATTGTGGTGTCGTTGGTGGTGATGCTCCTGTTGTACGGGCAACGATAATGAGCATACTCATGTGTATGGCTTACATAAAAGGTCGATTATATCAAGCTAAGCAAGCATTATGCATATGTGCCATACTATGTTTAGTATATGATCCTTTTTCTATATTTGATGTAAGCTTTCAGCTATCGTTTGGTGCAACCTATGGTTTGCTCATATGGGGAAAAGTATTATATGAACGTATTCAATGGTTACCTAAATGGATTAAAACACCTCTTGTATTATGTGTATCAGCACAGTTGCTCATCTTGCCTCTACAGCTGTATTACTTTCACTATATTAGTA
>DXZL01000182.1 GCA_019419725.1 Veillonella sp.
GCAATCGGCTGTTAACCGATCGGTCGTAGGTTCGAGTCCTACTCGAGGAGCCATTCTGGCCCGTTGGTCAAGCGGTTAAGACACCGCCCTTTCACGGCGGTATCCCGGGTTCGATTCCCGGACGGGTCACCACATGGACGATTAGCTCAGCTGGGAGAGCGCCTGCCTTACAAGCAGGATGTCGGCAGTTCGATCCTGTCATCGTCCACCAGACCTAGAAGCAAGCATAAAGCTTGCTTCTTTTTTTTGTATATGTGATATAATAATACCAGTTGTTTTGTTTGTGAATTTTAAAGAGTCTTATTTAGAGGAGGAACTATGTTTTATACATTCGGACGCTATAAACGTTCGCTACTTACAGTACTAGGTGTACTATTGGCATCTACACTCGCTACAGCAAGTGCTGCCACTATTAATATGAGCCAGTTAACATCAAATACCGCTCAACCAGTAGTCATTAACTCTATGCCATCCAATGTAGATACGACTACCCCTACATTACAAGCCGATAATAATGGTCAACCTATTTTGAAGGTTGCAAACACACCTGTTTCAACTCCAATTGTTGGAACACCTGAAAAAGCGACTATCAATACGTCTAATTCTAATTATGATGGTCACTTAGAGAATTTCCCTAGTCGCAAAGTTACAATTGTTGTACCTGCAAAATTGCGCAACGAAAACACAGCCCAATTAGGTCGTTACATGACAGACCGTCTATCTAATACGCTTAAGTATCCATACTATGATACAGCAATCGTAAGTACTAATACGCCAACAGCTGAAATTAGAGCTGTTGACCTTGCACAAATTGCATCTGCACAAAATTCTGAAATCGTTATTATGCCTGTACCATTACAAGACGTATATGTACAAATCAATGGTGTTAATAGCCCATATGCATATAATAATGATGATCGTGAAATGTACATCGCCGCAAAGGTAAATGCACTTTTATATTATTACGATGTGAATGATCAAGTAATTCACACTGTACGCAGTGGATTCAATCAAACTGATGATTCCTTAACAATGCCAACACATAAGGCTGTATGGAACAAAGTTATGACTGTATTACTTGATAAATTACCATACAAACGTATTCCAACAGACCGCGACCGCTATCAAGCACCTGGTATTAACTCTGAATCTCCAGTAGTACTTGATTTCCAAGTAGAACAACCTAAGAATACAGCGTATTCCTTAAAAGGTGTTAGCGTATTATAAGAGACACTAAAAAGACCGTTAAGCAATTGCTTAACGGTCTTTTTGTATTCACCTATTAACGATACATAACTTAGTGAATCAAGCCGATTAATCTAAGTTGATGCTCTGTAAAACCAGCATTTCTTAAAAGTGCAGTAAATGAACTACGGAAGGAATCAGATAAATCGCTTACGTAATAAATTGAATCATCATCTTTTGCACTTGCTGTACTTGTATTAGTAGTCGCAGCATATTTAGCATTATTAGCTTCATTTTGTTTAACCATGTTAGCTCTAAAAGCATCATTTGTAGGAGTTTCTACTGGTGGGCGAACCGAGTCAGTATATTTATAACCATAAGATGCGTCTACATGTGTTCCTAGTGTAGATGCACCAAAACAGCATGCTAATACAGCAAAAGCAATGAAAGATTTTTTAGATACGTTCATTAGAAAACCTCCAAATTAACACAATAAGTCATTAAATTTAAATGACAAATTTTAGTATAAGCAGATGACCTTAATGTTAGATGAGTGTTTCCTATAAACAAAATGAAATTCTATAGAAAAAGGCTAGCCCTATGGCTAGCCTTTTTCTTTATAGTTGTTTAGTTACATGCAAGCGCAATAATGCACGTTGCAATGCTGCTTCTGCGCGTTCTACATCGATATCTGGTGTAGGATTGGATAACCGGCCTTCTGCACGTTCTTTAGCTCGACGAGCACGCTCCACATCAATAGATGATGGATCTTGGCAGTCTGGAGTTACAATACTCACCTTATTATGTTCGATTTCACAGAAGCCACCAAATACAGCAAGTTCACGAGATGTTCCATCTGGTTGATCTATGCGTAACGGTGCTAAATCTAATGCAATAATCATAGGTGCATGATTTGGCAAAATACCAAATTGACCATCGATAGCTTTACCTACAAAGAATGTAGACTTACCTTCAAAAACAATTGCATCAGGTGTGATGATCTGTAGGGTCATAGGTTCCGCCATGGATTATTCCCCCTTCTCTTGCATTTCCTTTGCTTTTTGAACGGCTTCATCAATGGTACCAACCATGTAGAATGCGCCTTCTGGCAAATCGTCATGTTTACCATCAAGGATTTCTCTAAAGCCTCTCAATGTTTCGGACAATGGTACGTATTTACCAGGAGAACCAGTAAATACTTCAGCTACGAAGAACGGTTGACTCAAGAAACGTTGAATCTTACGCGCACGAGATACAGTCAATTTATCTTCGTCAGACAATTCTTCCATACCAAGGATTGCGATAATATCTTGAAGATCTTTATATTTTTGCAACACTTCTTGCACGCCACGCGCTACTTCATAGTGTTCTTCACCAAGTACATGTGGGTCCAAAATACGGCTTGTAGAATCTAACGGATCCACCGCTGGATAGATACCAAGTTCCGCAATGGAACGAGACAATACTGTTGTCGCATCCAAGTGAGCGAATGTTG
>DXZL01000183.1 GCA_019419725.1 Veillonella sp.
TTTGCGCTACTTCTTCACCATTGCTTTGACTCCCCTTCCCTTTCGCCAAAATATCAAGACTTGGGAAATGATAAGGTCTATCATAGGTACGATGAATTTGACCCTCTTTAGATACTGCTACTTGTGCTGTATCTTCTGTAGTACTAATAGTAGATGGTACTTGTAAACTCATACCAGACATACCGGCACCAGCACTTACAGAACTTGCAGCAGCACCTGTTCCAGGTACAGCAGAAGCTATGGCAGCGTGATTAGTTTCCAATGGACCAATCGTTGTATTTTGATATGTAAACTTTGGTTGTTCCTCATGATTATTCTCTACTGATTCAGATTCGTCTGTATATCCTTCGTCTGGAGTATATGTATAATCCTCATCTGGAGTATATACATAGTCATCACCTGTAGATCTACTAGCATCAGAGAATTGATCAAAATCATCTGCATCATAAGACTTCGCATCACCAGCATCTTCAGAAATATTCGCCAATTGTTCTGCTGCACGGTTGCGCGCTTCTATTTCAGCTAATTCTTTCCAAGATGTAGGAGCCTTTGGAGATTCTACAGTCGTTACTGTATCCACCATAGGTTCATTATCTACAACCGCACTCGTTTTAAAGTTATCTCGGTCGGTAGTGATACCTCGTTTTTCAAGTATATCTAATGCTTGATCTGCAGCATCAGCAAAGCGTGTGTCCTTTTCCCTGTTATACGCTTTCCGTTGTTCTGCAGCTTCTTTACGTTGTTCATTCCAATCTTCAAAGACCTCTTTAGCTACAGCGACCTTCTCAGCAGCCACTTCTTTAGCTACATCTAAACCTACTTGTGTTTTATCCGCTGCCTTTTGCAAGCCACTTCGCAAAGATAAACGAGTGATCAGAATACCAAAAGCTAATAATAAGAACACATCTAAAATGATAGCCCCTAGCTCACCTAATAGGGTGCGAAGGAATGTAGCGATGGCACCACCTACTACACCACCTTGGTCAGCCAATTGTGTTGTGATTAATTCCTGCCCCTCAGGAACGCGCCACAATGGAACAAGGGCTAGCAAGAATAGGAAGAACAAAGTCATTACAACGCCCCGTTTAGTAACGGAAATAAATGTTCCTTTATACAATAATCGCCAGCCAATCCAGAACACACCAAGGCAAGGAATAATACCGCCTAGACCAAAACCATAACGGAATATACCTGTTAAAATCTGTCCTACAAGACCGAGTTCAAACCCAAAGAATCCGAGCAAGGAAATAACTGCAAAGGCAATTACAATTAAGCCTTTAACTTCGCTGCGCAAGGAAAATCCTTGAGACTTAGTTTGCTGTTTTGTACTTGTTCGCTTTCGTCGTGTATTGCGTTTTTTGGTGGAAGTTTTTTCTTCTGCCATAAATCTATACAAACCCCTTACTTATATAACACTACTGTAAATTAACTTATCATTATATTATAGCATATATCGAAGTATTTAGTTAGCTTTTACGCCGTTTCTCCCAGTCACAAAGTAACTGTTCTTCCTTGCCTCTTTTAATACCGTTGTAGTACGAAGCATCCATAAGAGGTGTTGGTAGATACTGCTGTTTTACATAGCCATTTGGATAGTTGTGAGCATACTTATAGGTGTTCCCATGACCTAACTTGCTAGCCCCACTATAATGACTATCTTTTAAATGATCTGGCACCTGTCCACAATCCTTGTGGCGCACATCAGCAATTGCTGCATCGATAGCCAAATAAGCAGAATTACTTTTCGGTGCTAATGCTACATAACAAGCCGCCTCAGACAATATGATACGAGCCTCTGGAAATCCTACCATATGAGCCGCTTGAGCCGCTGCATTGGCTAGAATTAAAGCTTGCGGATCTGCAAGGCCTACATCCTCAGCTGCACATATTACGATCCGACGAGCAATAAAATTAGGATCCTCCCCCGCTTCAATCATACGTGCTAAATAATGCATCGTCGCTTGTACATCAGAGCCACGCATACTTTTAATAAAAGCAGAGATTGTATCGTAGTGGCTGTCACCTTTTTTATCATATGTGTAAATTCGACGTCCCACAACTTTCTCAAGAACCTCTATAGTTATAGTCCCTTCATCCGGTACCATAGCTGCAGCCTGTTCTAAAATATTCAAAGCCATACGACCGTCGCCATTAACGAAAATTCCTACATCCTCTAGCACTTCATCGGTTACTTGTAAACGGCGTTTACCAAGACCTACCTCTTCATCTGTAATAGCACGACGCAAAATTTGACCAATCGCCTTTGGTGTCAAAGCCTCCAATGTTATGAGTCGCAAACGGGATAAAAGCGGTCTATTAACCTCAAAAAACGGATTCTCTGTGGTGGCACCAATGAGGATAATCGTACCATCTTCTACACAAGGTAATAACACATCTTGTTGGCTTTTATTGAAACGGTGGATTTCATCGAGGAATAATATAGTTCTTTGTTGTAATGACCGTACGCGCTTACGAGCATCCTCTATGATGTTACGCAACTCACCTATACCAGCATTGGTAGCATTTAAATTTACAAAATGACTGTTACTTACCTTAGCAATGATACCTGCTAGTGTAGTTTTCCCCGTTCCACAAGGCCCATAAAAAAGCATAGATGGAATGGTATCCTTCTCTACCATAGCACGTAAGAAGGTCCCCTTCCCTACGGCCTTCTCTT
>DXZL01000184.1 GCA_019419725.1 Veillonella sp.
CTAAAGGTAGGCCTTTTTCTTTTTGCTAGTCTTCGACTAGCTAACCCTGCTAGAGACGCCTCCAGCCAAGGTTGTAGAGGTTGTATCTATGTACGTGTCCGTATAGGACGGCCTTGGGAAAAGCAGGGCAGTAGAAGATGGAGGAGTAAAACGACGACAGATTCACTGCATCGCTTTCTTCCGAACGTAAGATTTACCGAACTGCGAAGCAGAGAAGGAAAATCCACAGTGAGGAAGCAAGTAGGGCAACCGAAGAGGGCTTAGAGCTAAGCGACGCAGAGGAGCTATATGAGTGCTTCCGAACGTAAGATTTACCAAGCTGCGAAGCAGGGAAGGGAAATCCACAGTGAGGATTGATAGGAAGTCGCGGCTAGTGGTAGTCAAAATCTTACAAAACGGTAACGAGGCACAACGTGCCAATGTTACCAAACCGTAAAGCCGTTGAGTAAGTCCAAATATATGTAAATTAATGATTTTATGTAGATATACTGAGCCAATGAATCGTAAACTATTTGAGTTACTTTAAATTATGTAACCTATTTTAAATATAAACCCCCTATAAGCCACATTATCGTTGCTCATAGGGGTTCTTTTTATACTAAACTAATCTTCACTTGTTTATCTAAAGCAAATGCAATTTTACACATAGTGCTTAAACTTGTATTGGCACCTTTTTCTATACGGGCGATTGTAGACTGTGGAACTCCAGATTTTTTCGCTAAATCACGTTGTGTTAGTCCTGCAGCCTCTCGTGCTTTTAAAACAGCTAAGGCATTTTCTAATTTAGCTTTTTCCTCTAAATAACTTTCTGTTAAAGTAGGATTATTTCTATCTTTCTCAAATATCTTATCTAATGGTTTTAGTGGCATAATATTCCTCCTCAAATTCTTGTTTTATCTGTTTAGCTTTTATTATTTCTTTCGTCGGTGTTTTTTGGGTTTTCTTAGTAAATCCATGTGTAATAATATATTGATTATTTCTAATGTGAAAATATAAGGCTCTTTGAATGTTCGAAGATATTTTTGATCGTATCTCGTATATTTCAGAATCCAATTTTTTTACCCATTCAAGTTGTATTGCTGGATGTATGCCTGCTTTTTCAATCATATCAATAGTGGCACGTAACTTATTTCTATCTTTAGTAGGGAGTGAGTTATAAAACTCTTCAAACTCGTTATGACCATTTGGCCTAGTATAAGATATAAACTTAGGTTTCTCCATCCCAATCCTTCTTTCTTTAATGATAGCATATATGCTATCAATCTTCAATTTTAAATAGTTTTATATACTGTAAATTCTTACCTTAACTATATAGATAAGAAGGCAATATTTTGTAGCTCAAAGATGTAATGAGTAGATTATTTTACTCTTGTAATCACTATTCAAATCTCATGGTCGTTAAGTATCTTTCAAGGTCTATGAAAAGAAGAAATCAAGTTGTATCATTTATTGTTATAAATTAAACGTCAGGGATTTAAATAATAGTATCTTTACTAGATTTATTTACGAGGAATATAGGGGGTAATAAGCTTTTAACGTTTTTATTTTTTAGCTTATTCTTATCTATAATTAGCATTAATCAACGTGCTTTAGGATACATCTTTTTTTTATAGCTATGTTATACTAAGGTTTATACTATACTTTCAATGGAGGTTTTATGTCTAAAAAAATTGCAGTTCTCGTCAATGAGGATACAATGCAGCGCTGTTCTTGCGGCGGTTGTTTAAAAGCATTTATGAATAAAGCAGATTCTTTTGAGCGTTATGCTGATGAGGAGATTGAGTTGGTCGGTTTCACGCATAGTGGTGGCGATCTAGCTAAGAAAATTGAGTCTTTCAAGAAAAAAGGTGTTACTACGGTTCATCTTTCTACCTGTACTCGTGGTAAGAATGAAAATTATGAAAGCATCGCAGAGCAGTGTGCCGAGGCGGGCTTTGATGTAGTTGGCTATACCCATGGTGGTGCCGTTTCTAAAGATGGTAAAGAAGCGGTCGTACTTTCAGCTAAACCAGTAACATCAGATCAATAATCGTAACGATGAATCAATAGACAGTAATGACAGATGAATGATTGTTCCATTATTCATTCTATATTTACCATGAAGAGATACTATATACATAGTGTGTAAATCTAGTGTGATAATTTGTTTTATTACTATATGGTTAATCAATTCGAGAGGTTGAGAGAATGAACAAGAAACTTACAGCAGCTACGTTATCTGTAGCTATGGCAGCGACTATGGCGCCTGCTATTATGCAAACAGCACCTGTGAATGCTGCATCTAGCGCAGTACAAACATTGGCTGGTGGCGCTGTTGCCATGGCTTATGTATCTACTGCATTAAATAAAATGGATAACTCCGAACAAGGCCAACAAGAAAGCTTGGCGCGTACTAAGGAGAAAACAGGTTACTTAAACGATAGTGCAGCGCAAGCGCGCGTACAACGCATCTTGAAAACATTAGAGGCATCTCCTAGCGTAAAACGTTCTTACGTTGTCTATGCAAACCCTGATACAGAGTTTAATGCCTTTGCAACGCTTGGTCGCGTTATGTCTGTTAATAAAGGTGCTTTGGATACCCTTGATGATGATCAATTGGCTTATGTAATGGCCCATGAAATTGCTCATGGTGAGCATAAAGATATTATCAATGGCGCTA
>DXZL01000185.1 GCA_019419725.1 Veillonella sp.
CGTTTGATGAAATTATTCTTCCATCCTGAACAACCAGAATTGAAGGATTACTTCGAACCTTGGACATATGACTATGAAACATTGATTCATGGTGGTCGTAAAAATAACCAACCAGTTGCTCGTCCTCGTTCTCTTGTGACTAAACAAAAAATGGAAGTTACTTGGGGTCCTAACTGGGATGACGATTTAGCAGGTGGTCAACATGCTCGTTCCGATGTGAACTTGGCTAAGATGGGCGAAGATATCGTATTTGATTACGAAGAAGTATTCATGCGTTACTTGCCACGTCTTTGTAACCACTGCTTGAACCCTGCATGTGTAGCTGCATGTCCATCTGGCGCAATTTACAAACGCGATGAAGATGGTGTAGTTCTTGTATCTCAAGACGTATGTCGCGGTTGGAGACATTGTGTTCCATCTTGCCCATACAAAAAAATCTTCTACAACTGGGAAACAAATAAAGCTGAAAAATGCGTATTCTGTTACCCACGTTTGGAAAATGGCTTGCCTCAAATCTGTGCTGAAACATGCGTAGGTCGTATGCGCTACGTAGGTGTTGTATTCTACGACATGGACAAAGTCGAAGAAATGGCAGCTACAAAAAATGAACAAGATATTTACGAAAATACAGTAGAGTTAATCTTGGATCCTCATGATCCAGAGGTTATCAAAGCAGCTCGTGCAGAAGGTATCTCCGAAGCATGGATTAAAGCAGCTCAAAAATCTCCTGTATACAAACTTGTAAAAGAATGGGGCGTGGCATTGCCATTGCATCCTGAGTACCGTACATTGCCAATGGTTTGGTATGTGCCACCACTCAGCCCAATCTTGCAACGTGTAACATCTGATGTATACTTGCCAGATGCACACGAAATGCGCGTGCCTGTACAGTACTTAGCTAATCTGTTTACAGCAGGTAATACAGAAATCTTAGCTCGTACATTGCAACGTGTTCTCGACATGCGTGAATACATGCGCCGTCGTGAAACAGGTGATGGTCCTATCGAACACAAAGTTGATTTAACAGAAGAT
Organism: Veillonella sp.; assembly: GCA_019419725.1. Lineage (GTDB taxonomy): Bacteria > Bacillota > Negativicutes > Veillonellales > Veillonellaceae > Veillonella. The sequence continues at coordinate 1,033 of DXZL01000185.1, forward strand.
CAAATGTACGCTATGTATAAATTGTTGGCATTGTCCAAATACAATGATCGCTTTGTTATCCCATCTGATGTTAAAGTATCTCGCGAAGGTCGCCTAGAAATGCAACAAAATCGCGGCTTTGCTTGCCCTACAGGGGGATGTCAATAATGAAGGATGCTCAGAAAATCGCTCTTATTGCGTCATTTCTTCTACGCTATCCTGATGAACAATGGTATAACGAACTACCTGAATGGAGAGAGGACGCCCAATCCGTTGGGCATCCTCAACTTCGCCAAGGTTTATTAGAATTCTTCGACTATGTAGAGGAATCCAATAAAAAAGAATTTGAAGACCAATATGTTCGTACCTTTGATTTTAGTCAAAATACAACTATGTATTTGTCGACTTATGAATTACAAGGTACTGGGGAACAAGCAGAAGAACTCGTTAAATTTAAAGCTTTCTTCCTAGAAAACGACTATGATTTACCAAAAGAAATGCCAGACTATATTCCAGCACTTCTTGAATTATGTGCCGTTATCGATGATGAAAAAGCAAAAGAAATTTACGACTATTGTAAGCCAAAATTGGAATACATTAGAGAACGCTTCATTGAGGCTAAATTGCCTTATGCATTCTTGTTTGATATTATCTTGTCTGTTGCAAATGGATTGGAGGACGGTGCACGATGAATCTATTCCTTTGGGGCGCTTTGCCTTACATCGCTTTCACCTTCTTAATCGTAGGTACTTTGGTTCGTTTCTTCTACTTTGAAAGAAACTGGACTACAAAATCGAGTGAATTTTTAGAGAAAAAACAATTGCGCATCGCTAATCCATTGTTCCACTTTGGTTTACTATGCGTTATCGGTGGTCACGTAGTAGGTGTATTAATTCCTAAAACTTGGACTGCTGCTATTGGTATTAATGACCATCTGTATCATGAAGGTGCGTTATACATGGGTGCTGTAGCTGGTATCATCTTCATCGTAGGCTTCTTGCTCTTGATGAAACGCCGCTTTACTGTGCCTGCTATGAAAGTTAACACATCTGGCCTTGATAAATGGTTATATTTGTTCTTAACATTAGCTATTTTCAGTGGTATGGCTGGTACATTGCTTAATGCATCCGGTTTCTTTGATTACCGCGTATCTATCGGCCCTTGGTTCCGTAGCTTGCTATCCTTTATGCCAGATCCATCCTTGATGGAAGGTGTACCATTCATGTTTAAATTCCACATGTTAGCGTGGATGGTAGTAGCTATTATCTTCCCATTCAGCCGTTTGGTACACTGCTTGAGTGTTCCACTCAACTACTTAACACGTCCGTTCATCGTATATCGTAAACGTGATCAAAAATAATTAGGATGATGATTGATTTGTACGCCTAGATATAATAGGACTCATCAATCTATAGCCCCTTGTAGTAGTGAAAGCATATGCTCACAACTACAAGGGGCTTTTTATTTACTTATTCTGTATTAGATTGTATTTTACTCTCAGTAGAAAAGAAAATTGTTTGTTGTAATAAGCTTAGAATTACCATAATAGATATTTTATTTTAGAATTATTCTTATAATAAATACTATTTATCTAATATAAGTAATCTACAAAATTCGATTTAAATGATAAACTATATCGTATAGATT
>DXZL01000186.1:0-1363 GCA_019419725.1 Veillonella sp.
ATTCAGTATAATTATCGGGTTTTTTAGGCTCTACAATCATTGTTTGATGAGTATTAAAGATAACAAATCCAAGAGGAGACCCAGGTGGTTTTTTGATATTTTTAATATATGTATAGTCTACAGGCACCTTACTAGTCTCGCGAGCCTTACTAAAATATGCTGCATATTGAGCAACCTTTGATAAAATCATGTCATCAGGCTCTACATTGAGTCTTAATATGAGGTGAGAACCTTGAATATCTTGTGTATGGAACCAAATATCGGTTGGTTTTGCAAACCGATGGGTTAAATATTCGTTTTGTTGATTGTTACGACCAATAAATATTTCGCCTTCATCAATGGTTAAATGAATGTAATTGGATTTGCCTAGCTTGTAAGATAGGGGCTTTTTAGATTTTTTTATAATACCTGCATCCATACACTCTTTACGAATTTCCTCTAGGCTTTCACGGGTAGTAGCTAATGAAATACTATATAAAATCGATTTGAGATATTCCAGTTTTGTAGTACTAGCATTAAGTTGATATTCGCCGCTAACCATACGATTTTTCAATTTCGTATAGAGTTTGTAATACCATTGACCGTTTTCTACAATCGTAAGATTTGGCTTTAAGGGGATAGTCAATAACTCTCCTTCTTCAGAAAGAAGATTTGGTAATTGGATAGAAGGTTCATATTGTACCTGTAAGTGGGCATTAATCATTAAGATATCGCCATATAGTTTATAGGTATCCATTTTATTGGTGTCATCTAATTCATCTTTGATTTTTTGATGACGGATTTCTTCTTTCTTGATAGCCGCTGTTAAGATCTTTTCTAATTCTTTATCAGCAGTGTGAATTGATTTTGTATTGTGAATCGATTCTTCTAGAGCTTCTGAAATTGTATTATATTCTTTAAGTACTTTATAGTTGTGTAACGTAAAGGTTGCGTGAGCCTTTTTATTATTATCATTGATTAAAGTAAATAAGCCATGACTGTCTTGGAGTTTTGCTTTTAGCTCATATAATGCCTTGGCTAATGTATCTATTTGGTCTGGACTTAAATCAGTTATAGATTCATCACCATCTAGATTGGCAGTCCATAATACTTCATCTAATAAGGGTTTGCCAAAGCCGTTAAAGATGGCCCGTATAGATTGCTGTACAGTACCATCACCAAAGGAAGTTAGTAGATTTTTGATTTCTTCATAATCGAAGTCCATCAAACTTACACGATTAGCATTTGGTGGTAATTCATAGTTAAGTTTAGGACTAATAGACCGTTCACGATTCATTAAAGGGGATACGTGAATTAAGGATTCTAAAATGACTCCATCTTGTACAAAAATACAGTTTGAATATTTGCCCATTAATTCTACATA
>DXZL01000186.1:1463-2613 GCA_019419725.1 Veillonella sp.
CGAATTTTAAATAGTAATGTAGTTTTATCTATTTGATATAATTTTTGTATTTGACCTGTTTGTAATCGCTCGTTTAATTCTTTAGCGAGAACAGACATGGTAAGTCCGTCTAAATTCATAGTACTCCTTTCAATTTTATTTAGAAGTATAGTTTAGTATAACATAATGTACATATAATTCTTAGTATTTAAACACGGAATGTATAATTCGTGGTACAATAATAAAAACTGCTAAGGAGGATATCACATGAAAAGTATGACCGGTTTTGGTTCTGGCACGGCAACCAAAGATGGCATTACCTGCACGGTAGAAATAAAGTCCGTAAATGCGCGATTTCTTGATTTATTTATACGTAGTCCAAAGCAAATAAACCCTTTTGAAACCATTATTCGCGGATTAGTACAAGATCGAATTACCCGCGGTAAGGTCGAAGTATCTGTTTCTATTCAGGATGCGGGAGAGAGACCTAAGACCTTTACAATAAATAGTGTGTTGAGAAAGCAGATACAAGAATTACTTGTTCAAGAAGAGTTTTATGATGACCCTAAAAAGGTTCCTTTGCAAGCGGTCAACTCTATTTCTAATGAATGGATTCAACAACAAGATACACCGATTGCAGAAGATGTGCTTTCAGAAATAGTAAAAGAATCTACAACTCAAGCATTAGATGCTCTAATAGCAATGCGTACGGTAGAAGGTAAACATATTGAACAAGATTTATTATCACGTATCTCTACCTTAGAAAATGTCATCAAACATATTGATGAGAATAAGGCGGGAGCCGTAGAAGCGTATCGGGAGCATATAAAAGGTAAAATTCAAGAGTACTTAGTTTCTTTGGAAGCGAGTATAAGTGAAGATCGTTTTTTGCAGGAAATAGCTTTACTAGCTGATAAGACTGATATTACGGAAGAGATTGTCCGATTCACCTCACATGTGGTACAATTAAAAAACACACTTGTAGATGAGAATTCCATCGGTCGTAAGGTGGATTTTATTTTGCAAGAAATGAATCGTGAAGTGAATACAATTGGTTCCAAAGCTATGGATTCAAGTATTACAGAGTTTGTGGTTCAACTTAAATGTGAGTTAGAAAAAATTAGAGAACAAGTACAGAATGTAGAGTAATAGGAGGTCCATAAATGAGTAT
>DXZL01000187.1 GCA_019419725.1 Veillonella sp.
TAACATACCGTCCTCGCCGCTTGCGTATCAATCCAGAAATGCGTGATTTGGTACGGGAAACGACACTCGACGTAACTGATTTAATTTATCCATTATTTATCGTTCCTGGTGAAGGTATCAAAAAAGAAATCGATACGTTGCCAGGCCAATATCACTTATCCGTTGATGAAGCTGTAAAAATGGCTCAAGAGGTATATGATCTTGGTATTCTTGGCGTAGAAATCTTCGGTATTCCTACATACAAGGATGAACAAGGTTCCTCTGCATGGGATATGTCCCAACCTGTACAACAAGCTATTAAAGCCATCCGTGCAGCTGTACCAAACCTATTGGTCGTAGCTGATGTATGCTTGTGTCAATATACTACAACAGGTCATTGCGGTATGATTGATGACCATGAAATTTTAAATGATGAAACATTGCCATTGCTTTGTAAAGTAGCGGTAAGCCAAGCGGAAGCAGGTGCCCATATGGTGGCTCCATCCGATATGATGGATGGCCGTGTAGGTGCTATCCGTGAAGCCCTTGATGCGGCAGGTTATACTAATGTATCTATTATGAGCTATGCTGCAAAATACGCATCCGCTTACTATGGTCCGTTCCGTGGTGCCGTTAACTCTGCACCTAAATTTGGGGACCGCAAATCCTATCAAATGGACCCAGCTAATCGCTTGGAAGCTTTCAGAGAAATCGAACTCGACATCGCTGAAGGTGCAGATATTATCATGATTAAACCAGCCTTGTCCTATTTGGATATCGTTCGTGAAACACGTGACCGCTATGAATTACCTGTAGCTGTATACAATGTATCTGGCGAATATGCGATGGTTAAATCTGCTGCTGCTGCTGGTCTTATCGACGAAGAACGCCTCGTTATGGAAACAATGCTTTCTATGAAGCGCGCTGGTGCTAAAATCATCATTACGTACCATGCTATAGATATTGCTAAATGGTTACAAAAGTAAGGAGAAACCATGTTCCAACTCGGTAAATCTGAAAAAGCCTTTGAAGAGGCTAAACGCTATATGCCAGGCGGCGTAAACAGTCCAGTTCGTTCCTACCGCAGTGTAGGTTCTAACCCTCCGTTTATTAGCAGTGCTAGTGGTAGCCGTATTTATGATATCGATAATAACGAATACATCGACTATGTGTTGAGCTGGGGCCCTATGATCTTGGGCCATGCGAACCCTGAAGTTATCGCTAGCTTACAAGAGGCGATTCCTCGCGGCACTAGTTATGGTGCGCCTACACTACTAGAAACAGAATTGGCTAAAAAGGTGCAAGCATTCATGCCATCTATGGAGGTTATCCGCCTCGTTAACTCTGGTACAGAGGCGACTATGAGTGCTTTGCGTGTAGCTCGTGGCTATACTGGTCGCGATCGTATCGTGAAATTCGTTGGCTGTTACCATGGTCATAGTGATGCTCTTTTGGTAAAAGCTGGCTCTGGCCTTGCTACTTTTGGTGTGCCAGATAGCCCTGGTGTTCCTCAAGGCGTAGCAGAAAACACCATAACCTTGCCGTACAATGACTCTGATGCGGTTCGCAAATTATTCGACGACATCGGTGATACTATTGCAGCTATCATCGTAGAACCAGTTGCAGGCAATATGGGCTGCGTGCCTCCAGAACCAGGCTTCCTTGAAACCTTGCGTGAAGTGACTAAGGCTCATGGCGCAGTATTGATCTTTGACGAAGTAATGTGTGGCTTCCGCGCTAGTAGCGGCGGTGCACAAAAACGTTACAATATTAAACCGGACCTTACATGCCTTGGTAAAATCGTTGGCGGTGGCATGCCACTTGCTGTATTTGGTGGCTCTCGTGAGATTATGAACCAAATTGCACCAGCTGGTCCTATTTACCAAGCTGGTACATTGAGTGGTAACCCAATTGCCGTAACTTCTGGCCTTGCAACACTTTCCATCTTGCAACGAGATCCAACTATCTTTAAACAAGTAGAAGACGCAACTATTGCTCTTTGTGAAGGCTTTGAACGTTTGGCAGCACAATACAATGTGCCTGTTGTAGTGCAACGAGTAGGCTCCATGTTCACCATCTTCTTCACTGATAAACCAGTTAAGAACTTTGATGATGCAGCAGCGTGCAACGAAGAACAATTTAAAATGTTCTTCCACCATAACTTGAGCCATGGTATTTACTATGCACCAAGCCCTTATGAAAGTAACTTCGTATCTATCTGCCACAAGAGCAGTGAAATCGAACGCACATTAGCCGTAGCTGATGAAGCTTTCAAAAAAATCAGTGATACACTACTATAAAAATCAGTGATACATTATTATAAAATATATAGTTTGTAGTTGTTTATGTATCGATGTAGGTGATGAACATGCAGTTTTATAAGAACTTAAAGCGTGCTCGCGTGCGCATGGGCAAAAGCCAAATCGAAGTAGCAAAGGCCGTAGGTATCAGTAATGCGGCGCTTTCAAATTACGAAACAGGGTATCGCGAACCGGATTTAGATACACTCTGTGCCCTGTCTCGCTATTATGGATTGACCTTGGATGAGCTGTTAGATGTAAATGGAGAACAACACGAGCCCATCTATGATCTCAGTCCTGTACTCAAAAATAAATACATCGCCTATAAAGG
>DXZL01000188.1 GCA_019419725.1 Veillonella sp.
CAATTAGCTAATCCTGTAGTACAGCAAGATTTAGATGAAATGTCCAAAATTTCCATACAAATTGAATCAACACAAAGTGAGTTAGATGCATTGTATGAGAAATGGGAACGACTATCTGAATAACTTATAATAGTATATATTATTATAGAGTTATTTTAATTGACAAAAAATTAAAAAATCTAATAATATAGATATAGATTTAAAGTTTTATGTTTCAAAGGAAAGGTGTAGCATGAATAAATCCATGTTAAAAAAAGCAGCCATTTTTGGTCTTGCTGGTGTAATGGCAGTTGCTGCTGGTTGTGGCAGTAATAAAGATGCAGGTAATGCAAATAGCAATGAAGCTAAAATTGCATTGTTAACAACAACAACTGGTGGTGCAGCGGCATATGGTGAATCCATTAAAGCTGGTGCAGAATTGGCAGTAAGCGAAATCAACGCTGATGCAAATGCTGTTAAAATCAACTTGTTAGTAGAAGATACTAAAGGTGATAAAAACGAAGCTATCAATGCAATGAATAAAGTAATTTCTAAAGATAAAGTTGTAGCTGTTATTGGCCCAATGTTATCTGGCGAAATGATGGCAGCAGGTCCTGTAGCAAACAAAAGCAAAATCGTAGCTCTTGGCACATCTACAACTGCTGAAGGTATTACAGATATCGGCGATTACATTTTCCGTAACGCTGTACCTGAATCCTTGGCAGTAGATACTGCAATTAAAGAAGCACATAAAACTTTAGGCTTCAAAACTGCAGCTATTATGTACTCCAACAACAATGACCAAATGGTATCTGTAAATAATACAGCTCGTAAAGCATTGGAAGCTGAAGGTGTACAAATTGTTGATACTGAAACATTTGCAGATAAAGATACTGACTTCTCTGCACAATTAACTAAGATTCAACAAGCAAAACCTGATGTTATCGTAGTTGCTTCTCTTTACCAAGAAGGCGCATTAATCATGAAAAAGATGCGTGAAATGGGTATGAATCAACCTGTAATTGGTTCTAATGGTTTCAACAGCCCTGAATTCATTAAAATTGCAGGCGCTGCAGCTGATGGTGTTATCGTAGGTACACCTTGGTTCCCTAACAAAGACGATCAAAAGGTAAAAGACTTCCGTAAAGCTTACAAAGATAAATACGGTAAAGAACCAGACCAATTCGCAGCTCAAGCTTATGATGCTGTATACCTCTATGAAGCAGCTTTGAAAAAAGCAGGCTCTACTACAGATCGTGAAAAATTCCGCGATGCTTTGAAAAATATTGCTGACTTCGTTGGTGTAACTGGTCAATTCAAGTTTAATGAAAAACGCGACCCTTCCATGGAAGTTCAAGTTTTACAAATTAAAAACGGTCAATTTGACGCATTAAAAAAATAAAAGTTGAGGTAGTATAGTGTTTTTACAACAATTAGTTAACGGGTTAACCCTCGGTAGCTTATATGCTGTACTCGCTATTGGCTTAACACTTGTGTTTGGCGTTTTAAATATCATCAACATGGCACACGGAGGCATCTTTATGATAGGTGCCTTCGTTGGTCTTTTTATGGTAACTGTTTTTGACGTTAACATTTTTGTAGCCCTTATCGTAGCTATGGCTGTCGGTGCTATCCTCGGTTATCTTTTAGAATTTGTGGCGCTTCGTCCACTACGTAAGAAAAAGGTGTCTCACTTGGCACCACTTATTAGTACCATTGGTGTTTCTATTTTTCTTGAAAGTTTGGCATTATTGCTTTGGGGCCCTCAAACAAGATCTTTCCCACCAGACTATATTGGTGGTCTAATCGACTTTGGAGCTTTCAAAATTTCCATGGTACAAATTATTGGTTTAGGTGTTTCTGTAGTTTTAATGCTAATTCTTAATATAGTTATTAAGAAAACTAAAATTGGTAAGGCCATTCGTGCCGTATCTATGAGCACAGAAACAGCGGCTCTCTTGGGCATTAATCCAACAATGATTATATCTGTTACCGTTATGATTGCATCTGCCTTGGGTGCAGCTGCAGGTGTATTGGTAGGCTTGTCCTTCAATGCTATTGAGCCTACTATGGGTGTTATTATTGGATTTAAAGGCCTTGCCGTACTTATCTTAGGTGGTCTTGGTAATATTACAGGCGCCATGGTTGGTGGTTTTATTTTAGGTGTAGCAGAAATCTTCTCTGTTGCATATGGAGCCTCTACATTCCGTGACGCAGTGGCCTTTGGCCTCATCATCCTATTATTATTCTGGCGCCCACAAGGCTTGTTTGGTTCTAAAGATAAAGGGGGTAGACCTTAATGGATTTATTAAACCCGTATTATCTACAGATCGTGATGTTCTTCATCATCAATGCCATCATGGGTATTTCTATTTACTTCACACTTGCAAGTGGTCAGCTTTCCTTAGGGGCTGCTGGTTTTATGAGTGTTGGTGCATACGTAGGGGCTATCCTTTCTTTGAAAGCTGATTTGCCTATCGTTGTAGGCATCATCATTGGTGGCCTAGTTGCTAGCCTTGTAGCCGTTATTATCGGCTTACCAACAACACGTCTTCGCGGTTTATATCTTGCCATTGCTACTCTTGGTTTTGGCGAAGTTGTGCGTGTTATTTTCTTGAATTTGGA
>DXZL01000189.1 GCA_019419725.1 Veillonella sp.
CTTTTATTAACAAGGAGGTGATATGTATGACCACAGCAAAGCTATTCGAAAATGGCCGCAGCCAGGCTGTACGATTACCAAAAGAATTTCGGTTTAATGGTGATGAAGTAATCATCAATAAAATTGGAAATGTAGTTTTACTTATGCCAAAAGACGATGAGTGGGCAGGATTTGTAGCCGGTTTATCATTATTTACAGATGATTTTATGTGTAACGGACGGGAAGATATCTATCATCAGGAGCGTGAAGCCTTATGAAGTATATGTTAGATACAAATATATGTATTTATGCCATTAAGCAAGAGCCAGAAGTTGTACTACAAAAAATTTTAAAGCATCATCCTTCAGATATATGTATATCATCAATCACATATGCTGAGTTAATGCATGGTGTAGAAAAAAGCCAATCAAAAGATAAAAATAGATTAGCTTTAACACTTTTATTATCACCTATCCAAATTGTTGATTTTGACAGCCACGCTGCTGAGGAATATGGAAAAATAAAAGCCGATTTACAATCACAAGGAAAAGTTATTGGTCCTATGGATCTACTCATTGCAAGCCACGCAAAGTCAAAGGGTCTTACCATTGTTACTAATAATACAAAAGAGTTTAAAAGAGTAAATCAATTAGAAGTTGAAGATTGGTCTAAACCATTAAGCTAATTAAAACTATAAATATTTACTAAAAAAGCTAGTTAATCGTAACGATTAGCTAGCTTTTTCGATTATATGATTTCTTATCACAATTATTTGCTTCTATTGTATTGTTCCAATTGAATTAGTAGAACAGATACGTCTGCCGGGGATACGCCAGAGATACGGCTTGCTTGGCCGATGGAGTGAGGGCGGATTTTATTGAGCTTTTGTTGTGCTTCAAGGGAGATGCCCTTAATTTCTGTATAATCCCATTCTTTTGGAAGAATTTTTTCTTCTAGTTTGCGAACCTTATCGACTTGGTCCATTTGTTTTTTGATATAACCTTCATACGTAATGGAAATATCAACAGCTTCTTCTACGTCAGGAGTATAGCGTTTTAAACCAAATGCATCGGCTACGATAGCGTAGGAGAGTTCATTACGTTTTACTAAATCATAAGCATGAATACCTGTTCTAATAGGTGCTGTACCTAAACTTTCAAGCAAAGCTTGAGTTTCCTTAGATGGATTTACAGGTGTATTTCGTAACATATCCATTGCTTCGTCGATAGCAGCTTTCTTTGCTGTAAATTTAACCCAACGATCGTCTTTTACAAGACCAATTTCACGACCTTTTTCAGTAAGGCGCATGTCTGCATTGTCTTGGCGAAGCAATAGACGATATTCACTACGACTTGTCATCATACGGTACGGTTCATTTGTACCTTTTGTTACGAGATCATCGATGAGAACACCGATATATGCTTCGGAGCGAGCAAGGATGAAAGGTTCTTTACCTTCAAGCCATAAAGCAGCATTAATACCAGCCATTAAGCCTTGTGCAGCGGCTTCTTCATAGCCAGATGTACCATTGGCTTGACCAGCAGAGTAGAGGCCTTCAATATGTTTCACTTGAAGGGCTGGTGTTAATTGTGTTGGGTTCAAGCAATCATATTCAATAGCATAGGCAGGGCGCATGATTTCTACATTTTCAAGACCTGGAATGGTGCGAAGGAATGCATATTGTACGTCCATTGGAAGAGAAGTACTCATGCCTTGTACGTACATTTCGTTTGTGCTAATACCTTCTGGTTCTACGAATAATTGATGTCTCTCTTTATCTGCAAAGCGCACCACTTTATCTTCGATAGAAGGGCAGTAACGAGGGCCTACACCTTCGATTTTACCGCTATACATAGGGGCACGGTGAATATTGCTCGTAATGATTTCGTGCGTTTCTTTGTTAGTATAGGTCAACCAACATACGTCTTCATTGCGGTTAATCCATTCATCCATAAAGGAGAAGGAGTGATGATGTGTATCGCCTTCTTGAACCTCCATATTTTCAAGGTTAAGCGTGCGTTTATCTACACGGGCTGGCGTACCAGTCTTAAAACGCATCAACTCAATGCCATTGTCGAGCAAAGATTGAGAGAAATGTTCTGCTACGCGTTGACCATTTGGGCCACCTACATAATCGATATCGCCGATGAGGATTTTACCTTTCAAGTAGGTACCTGTACAAAGAATAACAGCCTTAGCGCCATAGAATTCGCCAAGTTCTGTTACGATACCTGTTACCTTACCGTCCTCAACCTTAAGCTCTGTTACCATGATTTGCTTAATATTGAGATTCTCTGTATTTTCAATGGTTTGTTTCATCAAATGTTGGTATTTGATTTTATCAGATTGGCAGCGCAAGGAATGCACTGCAGGGCCTTTACCCATGTTGAGCATACGCATTTGAATAGCCGTAGCATCTGCATTAATACCCATTTGACCGCCTAAAGCGTCAAGTTCATAAACAAGATGGCTTTTACCAGGACCTCCAACGGCAGGATTACATGGCATAAGCGCAATGTTATCTAAACTGATGGTCGCCATCAACGTACGATGACCCATGCGGGCAGCGGCAAGAGCCGCCTCACAACCAGCATGACCACCAC
>DXZL01000019.1:0-8790 GCA_019419725.1 Veillonella sp.
TCATTTCACATAATAATAGGTATAAATTAAGGCATTATAACTAAAAATTATAAGAGAAAAGGATACTACATGCTAAGTAGTATCCTTTTAGTATTAATAGTTATCGTTTTAAATAAATTATAGGAGAATGTAGTCTATACAAAATTATATAGAATATTTATTCTGTAATACCTCTTGCTGCCGTTCTTCGGTAAAGAAGATTTCCTCTAAGCACAAACCTTGTGCTGGTGCCGTTTTTCCTATAACACGACGATCTTTAGCCGCTAAATAGCACTTAATATCCTCCACCTTGCGTCTTCCCAGCCCTACATCGACAAGTAATCCTGCAATGTTGCGAACCATGTGGTATAGGAACCCATCGCCTATAACAGAAATGGTAACATGAGGCCCTTCTGCCTCTACATGGATTCCCATAATAGTCTTTACAGGATCAGCGGGCGTTGAATTCGTTCCCTTTAAGGTTGTAAAGTCATGCGTACCTAATAGTTCATTACCTGCAGCCTGCATGAGCTCGATATTAAGAGGTTTCTTAACATGCCAATGGTATCGTTTTGTCAATGGATTAGCGATGAGTTGATTATGGATAGTATATACATACTCTTTACCATATATATTCCATCGCGGCTTCCAATCGAGTGGTATTTCCACCGCCTCAAGAACAACTATATCTTTTGGGATATGAGCAATCATAGCACGAGGAATATTTTCTGCCGGTATAGCTCCAGATGTTTGGAATGTACAGACTTGAAACTTCGCATGTACCCCCGCATCTGTTCTAGAAGCACCGTAGATTTGAATTGGTTCATTACAAATTTTTGACAATCCATATTCTAAACAGCCTTGCACCGTTAAGCCCTTATCGTCAGGTTGCTTTTGATAGCCTGCTAAGTCAGTGCCATCATAAGCGACTATAATCCGTATATTTCTCATAGATCAAGCCACCATAAAACGATGAGTACAATGGTAACTAGAATGACAGCTCCTACGCCAATATAGTCTACATAGGTAACTTGTAGTTCTTTCATGCGCGTACGATTCACACCGCCTCTATAACAGCGAGCCTCCATGGCAATCGCTAGTTCATCAGCACGTCTGAAAGCACTAATAAACAATGGTACTAAGAGAGGTACCATGTTTTTAGCACGTTGAATGATGGAGCCTGTCACAAAATCTGCACCACGAGCAGATTGAGCTTTCATAATACGATCTGTCTCGTCTAATAGTGTAGGAATAAAGCGCAACGCAATAGTCATCATCATTGCTAATTCATGAGCTGGCACACCAATACAACGGAATGGATTAAGCAAATGTTCAATACCATCGGTCAAACGAATTGGTGATGTCGTATAAGTCAATAAAGACGAGAACAAGATTAAAAAGATTAATCGCGCCGCCATTTGTAGACCCATAGCCACGCCTTGATCTGTAATATTGATAATCCACCATTGGAAGATTGTATTACCTGGTGTTGTAAAGATATGAATACCCATGGTAAATACGATGATAATCCAAAGTGGTTTAATAGCTGACCACATCAAGCGTAATGGCAATCGTGATAGCAACATAGCAAAGATTGTAAATGCACCTACTAAGCCATACGCAAGAGGAGAGTTCGCTAAGAAGATGGCTACTACGAATATTGTGGTAGCAATAATCTTTGCGCGAGGATCCATACGATGTAAGAAGGAGTTTCCTGGGAAGTATTGCCCTATAGTAATGTTATTTAACATGGCTACCTCCTTCTAGAATGGCTTGTACTGCATCATCTACGGATAATACACGATTAGACACATCTAGTCCCTGTTCACGCAAATACTCCATAGTGACAGATACGGGTGGTACGTCTACACCAACAGCTTGTAATTCATCACGGTGATTATTAAAGATATCCATCGGCTCTCCATCGAGAACGATGCGACCTTTATCAAGAACTACAAGGCGAGATGCCATGCGCGAAATATCTTCCATATTATGAGATACAAGGATTACTGTAATCCCCTTTTCTTTATGAAGGCGAATAATTTCTTCAAAGATTTCTTCACGACCAAATGGGTCAAGGCCTGCAGATGGCTCATCAAGAACTAGGAAGTCTGGATCCATAGCCACTACACCGGCAATGGCAACACGACGCATTTGACCACCAGATAGGTGGAATGGAGAACGCTCTGCATAAGTATCATAGTCGAGGCCTACAAATTTCATGGCATCTCGTACGCGTTCATCCACTTCATCTGCACTAAGGCCTAAGTTTTTAGGGCCAAAGGCAATATCTTCGGCAATAGTTTCTTCAAATAATTGATGTTCAGGATATTGGAACACCATACCTACCTTATGACGCATCTTCTTAGCTTCCTCTGTAGAAGCACTAATATCTACACCATTAACGGTAACGGTTCCTGTTGTAGGATGTAATAAGCCATTTAAATGTTGTACAAAGGTAGATTTACCAGACCCTGTATGACCAATGATACCTAAAAACTCACCGTTTTCAACGGTAAGAGATACACCATGAAGGGCCGTTTTTTCAAATGGAGTGCCTACACCATAGGTATAGGTAATATTATCTAATACAATCGCCATTAGTGTACGCCCTCTCCTCTTACGACATCTGAATTTTCATTGATAGGATAACTAATCTTATGAGCACCTACGTTATGTTCACTTAGTAATTGATCAGCCAATTTAGAATGTTTTAGAGCTTCTGCTAATTCTTCATTGTTGATGATACTCTTACCTACTTCATAACCTTTTTCATTCAATTTGAAAGCAATTTCAGACGCCACAGGTACATCGAGGCCAAGTTCTTTTAAGGTATCTACATGGCTAAAGATTTCACGAGGGGTGCCATCATGTAACTTCACGCCATTTTTCATTACCACCACACGGTCCGCTGTAACAGCTTCCTCCATAAAGTGTGTAATGTATACGATAGTAATGCCTTCTTCTTTATTGAGTTTATGAACTGTTTCAAGCACTTCACGACGACCTTTAGGGTCGAGCATAGCTGTTGGCTCATCAAGGACGATACAATCTGGTTTCATAGCAAGTACGCCGGCAATGGCAATGCGTTGCTTTTGACCACCAGACAACAAATGAGGACCATGTTCTCTATATTCAGTCATATTGACAGCCTCTAACGCTGCATCGACACGTTTTCTAATTTCTGCGCTAGGAATACCTAAGTTTTCTGGACCAAAGGCAACGTCCTCTTCTACGACAGCTGCCACAATTTGGTTATCAGGATTTTGGAATACCATGCCTACATGTTGGCGTATATCCCAAATGTGCGCTTCATCGCGCGTATCATAGCCACATACATTGATATGACCTTCACTAGGTTGTAATAGCACGTTGAAATGCTTAGCTAGTGTACTTTTACCACTACCATTCGTACCGATGATACAAACAAACTCGCCGCGCTTAATAGATAAATTAACATCATTTAATGCATGTACATCATTGCCATTTTCATCGGTATAGATATGACTCATATGATTGACCTCAATCATAATGTCTTTTTCATTCATGGATAACCTCATATCTTTCTAGTCAATTTCGTTTCTATAAAAGTAGACCTTTTACAAATCAATCATCCTATATTGAGCCTACTAGCATCAATATAATATGTCCTGTCGATACAACTAGAACATAATAGTATCTAAGATTTCATGTAAAAGGTTAACAATAGACATTTAATATTTACGATAACTGCTAACATATTACGATATTATACTAATCGATTGTACCATAAAATTGACAATAAAAAAACGGTGCTGCAACATAAGTTACAACACCGTATGAGTTTGATTAAACTAACTCAATAATAGCCAAAGGTGCAGCGTCACCTTTGCGAAGACCAGTTTTGATTACACGAGTGTAACCACCTTGACGGTCTGCATATTTTGGAGCAATTGTATCAAACAATTTTTTTACTACGCTTTCATCCATGAGGTATGCAAGAACTTGGCGACGTGCATGAAGATCACCACGTTTAGCCAAAGTTACCATTTGATCAGCTAAAGAGCGAAGTTCTTTCGCTTTAGCTTCTGTAGTTTCAATACGCTCATATTGGAAGAAAGATGTTAACATGCTACGGAACAACGCTTTACGAGCGGAGCTGTCGCGGCCTAATTTTCTGTACATTCGTCTTCCTCCTTATTCGCCTTTTTGTTTAAGTTGAAAACCACCTGGATGATTATTGAGTTTTTCCTCAATTTCATCGATGGATTTTTTGCCTAAATTGCGAACTTTTCCTAAGTCATCAATGGTTTTGTCTAGCAAATCTGCAATTGTATTAATGCCAGCACGTTTCAAGCAGTTATACGCACGAACAGAGAGTTCCAACTCATCGATGGAAATCTTTGCTGGGCCGTCATCTACAGCTGGTTCTTCATTATCGGAACCTACTGGATCAACAACGATACCGCCTTCACCTGTGTTTACATCTACAACATCTGCAGAGTGCGCTAATTTAGTGAAGTTCCCTAAATAACCAATCATAATGGCAGCAGATTTTGCCACTGCATCAGCAGCAGTAATGGAACCATCAGTCCAAACTTCTAATGTAAGTTTGTCAAAGTCCATTTCATTGCCTACACGAACATCACTCACTTCGTATTTGGCACGAAGAATTGGAGAGAAGATGGAATCGATTGGAATACAACCGATTACATCTGTGTCTTTTTTATTCTTCGTAGAAGGAACGTAACCTTTGCCACGTTCAATCACTACGTCCATTACGAGATGAGCCGTCTCATCCATAGTCGCAATCACAAGTTCAGGATTCAATACTTCCACTTCTGGTGGGAATTGCTCAGCGAAGTCAGCTGCTGTCAATACACCATCCTTTTGGAAGTCAAAGTGAACTTCCAATGGTAGTTGCACATCTTCTTCAACTTTGATGCACAATTGCTTTAAGTTAAGGATGATATCCGTAACGTCTTCGCGAATACCAGGAATAGTAGAGAATTCATGAAGAACTCCATCAATTTTGATAGAGGTGATAGCTGCCCCATCCAAGGATGAAAGCAAAATTCTGCGTAAGCTATTACCGAGAGTGATACCATAACCACGGTCTAATGGTTCACATACGAACTTACCATAGCGACCGCCTTCGGCGATGTCCACCTTCTCGATTTTAAGTTTCTTTTCTTCGCTCATCAGGAACATCCTCCTATACAACACACGTTCATAGTTTAATTATAGCACCGTATCAAATCGGCCGCTATTAATTATACACGACGGCGTTTTGGAGGGCGACAACCATTGTGAGGAATTGGAGTTACGTCTTTAATGGAAGTAACTTCAAGACCTGCAGCTTGTAAAGCACGGATTGCAGCTTCACGGCCGGATCCAGGACCTTTTACGAATACTTCAACAGTGCGAAGACCATGTTCCATTGCAGCTTTAGCAGCTTGTTCAGCAGCCATTTGAGCAGCGAATGGAGTGGATTTACGGGAACCACGGAAGCCCAAGCCACCAGCGGAAGCCCAAGACAACGCGTTACCGTTTGTATCTGTCAAAGTTACGATAGTGTTATTGAATGTAGAACGAATATGAGCCGCACCGGATTCAATATGTTTCTTTTCTTTTCTTTTAGTTCTAACAACTTTTTTAGCCACGCTTTATCCCTCCTTTATCTTATTTCTTTTTACCAGCAATTGCTTTTCTAGGACCTTTGCGAGTACGTGCATTCGTTTTAGTACGTTGACCACGAAGTGGTAAACCCATACGATGACGTTTGCCTCGATAGGAGTTGATTTCAATTAAGCGTTTAATGTTAAGAGCTTCTTCACGACGAAGGTCACCTTCAACTTTGTAATCAGCATCTAACAATTCACGGATTTTCGCTACTTCATCTTCAGAAAGATCACGAACACGTGTGTCAGGATTGATGCCAGTTTTAGCAATGATTTCAGATGCTAAAGTTGGACCAATACCATAAATATAAGTTAAACCAATTTCCACTCGTTTATCACGAGGTAAATCTACACCGGCGATACGTGCCATCTAATCATCCACCTCCTATCAGATTATCCTTGTTTTTGTTTATGTTTTGGATTTTCGCAAATAACCATTACACGGCCTTTGCGTTTAATGATTTTACATTTTTCGCATATCTTTTTAACTGATGGTTGAACCTTCATTAGTACCTCCTTTGTGGACCCTATGCTTATTTGAAGCGATAGGTGATGCGACCACGATTTAAGTCATACGGTGTCAGTTCCATAGTAACTTTATCACCAGGAAGAATACGGATAAAATTCATACGCATTTTACCTGACACATGAGCCAATACGATATGACCATTTTCCAATTCAACTTGGAACATGGCATTCGGTAAAGCCTCAACTACCGTACCTTCCACCTCAATAACGTCTTCTTTTGACATATCTTTTCCTCCGGTTACCTGTTTTATTTAATTAACCGCGGTTCATCACGCATGGTTAATATTTCAGGGCCGTTTTCTGTAACAACCACTGTATGTTCGAAATGAGCAGCAGGTTTACCATCTACGGTAACTGCTGTCCAGTCATCCCCTAATACATGAACACGATAACTACCCATTGTAATCATCGGTTCAATACACAATACCATACCTGGTTTCATTAAAGGTCCTTGATCAGGACTACCATAGTTTGGTATTTGCGGATCTTCATGCATTTCGCGGCCTAAACCATGACCTACGAAGTCGCGAACGACACCGTAACCATGTTTCTCACAATACGTTTGAACAGCGTGACCGATAGCACCGATACGGTTGCCAACTTTCACTTGTTCAATTCCCTTGAACAGACTTTCTTCTGTAACTTTTAACAATTTCATCACATCTGGTTTGACGTGACCGATAGGAATCGTCACAGCCGAATCGCCGTGATATCCATCAATAGATGATACTAGATCAATACTGAGGACATCACCGTTTTTAAGCTTACGCTTAGCGCTCGGAATACCATGAACAACTTCATCATTGATAGAAGCACAGATTGTAGCAGGGAATCCATAGTACCCTTTACAACTTGGTATACCACCGTGGCTGCGAATATATTCTTCGGCAATTGTATCTAACTCAAGCGTCGTGATGCCAGGTTTAGCCTTTTCTACTAACAAGGACAACGTGTCTGCTGTAAGCTTACTTGCCTTGCGGATACATTCAATTTCATGGGGCGATTTCAAAATAATCATGGATTATTTCTCCAAAGCCTTAATGATGTCAGCAAATACTGCGTCTACATCTTGTAAACCGTTAATTTCTTCATACAAACCGCTATTGCGATAGTAGTCGATTAAAGGTTTAGTAGATTCTTCGTACACAGCTAGACGTTTCTGTACTGTTTCAGGGTTATCATCAGCACGATTTTCTAGAACAGCTCGTTCGCTAATACGTTTAACTAATTCCTCAGAAGGAACATTTAAGTTAAGTACAGCGTCCAAAGAAATTCCTAATTCTTTAAGGATTGCATCCAAGGACACAGCTTGCGCTGTAGTTCTTGGGAATCCATCAAGAATAAATCCAGATTTGCAGTCATCTTTCACCAAGCGATCACGTACGATACCAACAGTTACACTGTCAGGTACCAATTGACCGGCATCGATGTATTTCTTAGCCTCAACTCCAAG
This sequence comes from Veillonella sp., assembly GCA_019419725.1. Classification (GTDB taxonomy): domain Bacteria; phylum Bacillota; class Negativicutes; order Veillonellales; family Veillonellaceae; genus Veillonella. The sequence continues at coordinate 7,621 of DXZL01000019.1, forward strand.
AGGTGTTTCGTTCTTAATCGCAGCGCGGAACATATCACCTGTTGAAATTTGGGGAATACCGTATTTTTCAATAAGTCGAGCTGCCTGAGTGCCTTTACCAGCACCAGGAGGTCCCATTAATAAAATATACATATTGTTTCCCTCCTATTTCACAAAGCCTTTATAGTGGCGTGTTACCATGAGCGACTCAATTTGTTGCATTGTATCAAGTGCTACACCTACAACGATAAGGAGAGCCGTACCACCAAAGTATACGCCTTGGACGCCGGTAATACTACCGAGGAAATTCGGTATAATAGCAACGACAGCTAAGAATACAGCGCCAGCCAAAGTGATCTTGGTCATCACGTTATCCACATAATCAGCAGTTGGTTTACCCGCACGAATACCTGGGATAAAACCACCGTATTTTTTCATATTATCTGCCATATCTGTAATGTTGATAGAGATTGCAGTATAGAAATACGTAAAGATAAAAATCAATAATGCATACAATGCCGTTTGTAACGGCGTACCCCATGTAAAGAGATCTGCAATTTTATGAACATATTCATTGTCAATAAATTGCGCAATTGTCACAGGGAACATCAACACAGATGACGCAAAGATAATTGGGATTACACCTGCCTGATTGACTTTCAACGGCAAGAATGTAGAGTGACCACCGTACATTTTACGACCTACTACGCGTTTAGCATATTGAATCGGAATACGACGTTGGCCTTGTGTAACTGCAACTACGACAGCAATCATCGCAAGAGCAATTACAGCAAATAAGAATGCTTGGAACATATTGATTGTTCCGTTTTGGATATATTGATAAATAGTTTCTAAACCATCAGGTAATCGAGCTACGATACCAGCAAAGATGATCAAGGAAATACCATTACCTATACCATATGCTGTGATTTGTTCACCAATCCACATCAACAAGCATGTGCCTGCTGTTAGGATGATGGCCACAACGAATACACTAAGGAAATCATTATTTACCAAAGCGTTGTTTGCTCTAAGAGCAAATGCCATGCCTGCGGCTTGTACAAAGCCGAGGACTACGGTGCCATAACGAGTTACCTTCGCTATTTTCTTACGCCCGTCTTCACCATCTTTACTCCATGCTTCAAACTGAGGAACTACAGACTGAAGCAGTTGCATGATGATGGAAGCATT
>DXZL01000019.1:8890-18584 GCA_019419725.1 Veillonella sp.
ATGCTTCAAACTGAGGAACTACAGACTGAAGCAGTTGCATGATGATGGAAGCATTGATGTAAGGTGTAATACTCATTGCAAAGATAGAGAACTTACTAAGCGCACCACCAGCAAACAAGTCTAATAGACCGAATAGGTTACCGGATGTAAACAAGGATTCGATAACAGACGCATCAACGCCTGGAACAGGAATGTGGATACCAGCTCTAAAGATGGCAAACATCATTAATGTGTAAAGAATCTTATTACGTAATTCGGTAATCTTAAAGATGTTCGAGAGGCTATCTAGCACCCTAGATCACCTCTACTTTTCCGCCTGCTGCTGTAATTTTTTCTTCAGCAGATTTAGTGAAGCCATTAGCGATAACTGTTAAGTTTTTAGTTTCCAATGTACCATTACCTAAAATACGAATGCCATCGCGTACATTTTTCAAAATGCCAGCTTCAATAAGAGCTACTGGATCAACTGTTGCACCGTCTTCAAAACGGTTCAATTGTTCTACGTTAACTTCAGCATATTGTTTAGCAAAAACGTTGTTGAAACCACGTTTTGGTAAACGACGATAAAGAGGCATTTGGCCGCCTTCAAAACCGGAGCGAACGCCACCGCCAGAACGGGAGTTTTGACCTTTTTGACCACGACCAGATGTTTTACCCAAGCCAGAACCTAAACCACGGCCTACACGAGTACGAGTTTTTTTAGAACCAGCTGCTGGTTGTAATTCATGAAGTTTCATTCAGTGCACCTCCTTATCAGTATTAAACTTCTTCAACTTTTACTAAATGTCTAACTTTGTGAAGCATACCTTCGATTTGAGGTGTTACTTCTTTTACAACTTGAGAATTAGTTTTTTTCAAGCCCAAAGCTTTAACTGTCGCGCGTTGATCTTCAGGACGACCGATTAAGCTTCTTGTTAATGTTACTTTAACTTGTGCCATTTCTTGTCTCCTTATTACGCGTTATAAATTTCTTCAACGGTTTTACCACGAAGTTCAGCAACTTCGCTAGCGCGTTTCAAATCTTTCAAACCTTCGATTGTAGCGCGAACCATATTGTTAGGGTTAGAAGAGCCCAAAGATTTAGTCAAGATGTTACGAACACCTACTAATTCCAATACGGCACGAACAGGGCCACCAGCGATAACGCCAGTACCTTCAGCAGCTGGTTTCAAGAATACGCGGCCTGCGCCGAATACGCCTGTTACGCTGTGAGGGATTGTACCATTTTTAATTGCTACGTTTACAATATTTTTCTTAGCATCATCGATACCTTTGCGAATTGCTTCTGGTACTTCCGCTGCTTTACCTAAGCCAACGCCTACATAACCGTTGCCATCACCAACAACTACAAGAGCGCTGAAGGAAAAACGACGACCGCCTTTAACTACTTTGGCTACGCGGTTGATGAATACTACTCTTTCTTTAAGATCAAGACTGGTGTAGTCAATTCTCGCCATGTCTATAGTTCCTCCTTCTTAGAATTTTAAGCCTGCTTCACGAGCACCTTCTGCAAGGGCTGCTACGCGGCCGTGGTAAATGTAACCACCACGGTCAAACACTACAGTGTCAATGCCTTTAGCGATAGCTTTTTTAGCAACTGCTTCACCAACAGCTTTAGCAGCAGCTACGTTACCACCATAGGATAAGTTCAAATCTTTATCTAAAGAGCTAGCAGCAACCAAAGTTGTACCTGCTACGTCATCGATTACTTGTGCGTAAATGTTGCTCAAAGAACGGTAAACGTTCAAACGTGGGCAAGTTGCCGTACCAGAGATGTGACGGCGAATACGAAGATGACGTTTTGCTCGAGCGATATTTCTACTAGATTTACGAGGCAAGATATTCACTCCTTTCATTCATATAGATGATATTACTATTTACCTTTTGCACCAGCTTTACCAGCTTTGCGACGAACAACTTCGCCTTCATAGCGGATACCTTTACCTTTGTAAGGTTCAGGTTTTCTCCATTTACGGATATCAGCTGCTACTGCGCCTACAACTTCTTTGTCTGCACCAGAAACAACGATTTTGTTAGGAGCTGGAACTTCAATTGTAATACCAGCTGGAGCTTCCATTTCTACTGGATGAGAGAAGCCAAGTGTAAGAACTAATTTATTGCCTTGTTTAGCCGCTCTGTAACCAACACCGTTGATTTCAAGAGTTTTTGTAAATCCTTCAGATACGCCTGTTACCATATTAGCAACAAGAGCGCGAGTCAAACCGTGAAGGGAACGATGAGCTTTATTGTCGGAAGGACGAGCTACTGTAATTGTGTTACCTTCAACAGTGATATTCATATCTGGATGCAAATCGCGAGATAATTCACCTTTAGGACCTTTTACGTTCATATGATGGTTATCATATGTAACAGTAACGCCTGCAGGGATCTCGATAGGCATTCTACCGATACGTGACATTATTTCTACCTCCTATTGCTACTATTACCAAACGTATGCGATTACTTCGCCACCAAGACCTTCTTTACGAGCTTGTTTGTCGCTCATAACGCCTTTGGATGTAGAAATAACTGCGATACCCAAACCACCAAGTACACGAGGAAGTTCTTCCTTTTTCGCGTAAACACGTAAACCAGGTTTGGAAATACGTTTAATTCCTGTAATAACTTTTTCGTTATTGGAACCATATTTCAAAGTTACTTTTAAAGTGTTTTCTTCTTTTTCTACGTTCTTTACGAAACCTTCTTGTAAAAGGATGTCAAGAACAGCTGCTTTCATTCTAGATGCAGGAATGTTTACCGTTTCATGAAGTGCAGCATTTGCATTACGGATGCGCGTAAGCATATCCGCGATAGGATCGGTCATTACCATAATCTAAAAACCTCCTCTCGTCTAATATTACCAGCTGGCTTTTTTAACACCAGGAATTTGTCCTTTGTACGCCAATTCACGGAACGCAATACGGCTGATACCGAATTTGCGCATATAGCCGTGAGGACGACCAGTTAAGTTGCAACGGTTGTGTAAGCGTGTTGGGGATGCGTTTGCTGGTAATTTGGACAAGCCTTCATAATCACCTGCTGCTTTTAACGCTGCACGTTTAGCTGCATATTTTTCAACGATTTTAGCGCGTTTCTTTTCGCGTTCAATCATAGATTTTTTAGCCATCTATATGTTCCTCCTATTATTTTTCAAAAGGCATACCGAATTGAGTCAACAATTCACGAGCTTCTTCATCTGTTTTAGCAGTTGTTACTACGATGATATCCATACCAGTAACACGTTCTACTTGATCATATTCGATCTCAGGGAAGATGAGCTGTTCTTTAAGACCCAAAGCGTAGTTACCACGGCCATCAAATGCTGTTGCGCTGATACCGCGGAAGTCACGTACACGAGGTAATGCCGCATTGATCAATTTATCGAGGAATTCATACATGCGTTCGCCACGAAGAGTAACTTTTGTACCCAACGCCATGCCTTCACGAACTTTGAAGTTCGCAATGGATTTTTTAGCTTTTGTGATTACAGGTTTTTGACCAGAAATGATAGTCAAATCATTAACTGCTGCTTCCAATGCTTTTGCATTGCCTACTGCATCACCAACGCCGATGTTAATAACGATTTTTTCCAATTTAGGGATTTCCATAACGTTGCCGTATTGGAATTTTTCTTGCATACTCTTTTTGATTTCAGAGTTATATTGTTCAAATAAACGAGACATTTATTTAGCTCCTCCTTTCCTGATTATTTAAGTACTGTACCAGATTTAACTGTAGCGCGAACGAATTTACCGTCTTTGCCTTCAACTTTTTTGATACGAGTAGCTGTTTTAGTTTCTGGGTCAACGATCATTACGTTAGAAACATGGATACCAGCTTCTTTAGTAACGATGCCGCCTTGTGGGTTAGCTTGAGAAGGTTTTGTATGACGTTTTACAGTGTTAACGCCTTCAACAAATACGCGTTCTTTTTTAGGTTCAGTAGCAATTACTGTACCTTGCTTACCTTTATCTTTACCGGAGATAACAACAACTGTATCGCCTTTTTTGATTTGTAGTTTAGCCATATGCTGCGTTCCTCCTTCTTATAATACTTCTGGAGCCAAAGAAACGATTTTCATGAAGTCTTTTTCACGAAGCTCTCTAGCTACAGGTCCAAAGATACGAGTACCACGAGGGGTCTTGTCATCTTTAATAACTACTGCTGCGTTTTCATCGAAACGGATATAGGAACCGTCTTGACGGCGGATACCTTTTTTAGAACGAACAATAACAGCTTTGACTACGTCGCCTTTCTTGACAACGCCACCGGGTGATGCATCTTTTACAGAAGCAACGATTACGTCACCGATATTGCCGAATTTGCGATAAGAACCGCCCATGACTTGGATACACATAATACGTTTTGCACCAGTGTTGTCGGCAACATTCAAAATTGTTTGTTGCTGGATCATCGTCTATTCCTCCTTACATCACTCTTATTTTTGTCTTTCAAGAATTTCAACAACTCTCCAACATTTATCTTTAGAAAGTGGACGAGTTTCTACAATTTTAACTGTATCGCCAATTTGGCACTCATTGTTTTCATCATGAGCTTTGAAGCGTTTAGTGCTAACCATTGGCTTGTTATATAATGCGTGAGGTACTTTACGTTCTACAGCAACAACAACAGTTTTATTCATTTTGTCGCTTACAACTTTACCTACGCGGACTTTACGTACGTTTCTTTCTTCTGCCACGATTTTAAGCCTCCTTTTCAACCTTTAACAAATCTGTTATTATGCGTTTTCAGATTTAAGTTCAACTTCACGTTGTACAGTTTTAATACGAGCGATTGTCTTCTTAACTTCACGAATGCGCATAGGATTTTCTAATTGACCTGTTGCAAGCTGAAAACGGAGGTTAAATAACTCTTCCTTAAGACCGGAAACTTTTTGTTCCATTTCGGCAGCGCTCATATTGCGAATGTCATTAACCTTCATTTACGTCACCACCCAATTCTTTACCCTTAACAACAAATTTGCATTTGATTGGAAGTTTATGGCTTGCAAGACGCATAGCTTCACGAGCTGTAGCTTCTGGCACACCGTCCATTTCAAACATTACACGACCTGGTTTAACTACTGCTACCCAGTATTCAGGAGAACCTTTACCGGAACCCATACGAGTACCAGCTGGTTTAGCTGTGATTGGTTTGTCAGGGAAAATTTTAATCCATACTTTACCACCACGTTTGATATAACGAGTCATAGCAATACGGGCAGCTTCGATTTGACGGTTAGTGATCCAAGATGGTTCGCATGCTACCAAGCCGAACTCACCATGAGACACTGTATTACCGCGCATAGCACGACCTTTCATACGGCCGCGGAATTGCTTACGATGTTTTACGCGCTTTGGAATAAGCATTACTTGCCACCTTCTTCCTTCTTAGCAGGTTGTTTTGCTTCTGGCAAAACTTCACCTTTGTAAATCCATACTTTAATGCCGATACAACCATATGTTGTATGAGCTTCAGCAGTACCGTAGTCGATGTCTGCACGAAGTGTATGCAAAGGAATAGAACCTTCACGGTAGGATTCGCTACGAGCGATTTCAGCACCGCCAAGACGACCGCTTACCATGATTTTAATACCTTTTGCACCTAAGCGCATTGTACGACCTACAGCTTGTTTCATTGCACGACGGAAACCGATACGGCGTTCCAATTGGCTAGCAATGTTTTCTGCAACCAAGATTGCATCCATGTCTGCTTGTTTAATTTCTGCGATGTTAACGTCCACTTGTTTGTCAGTGAAACGAGTCATTGCTTTTTTGATATCTTCGATACCAGCACCACCACGACCGATAACCATACCTGGTTTTGCAGTGTGGATAGTCAATTTAATACGTTTATTTGTACGCTCGATTTCAATGCGGGAAATACCAGCAATGAAAAGGGTTTCTTTCAAGAAGTTACGAATTTTTACGTCTTCATGAAGATTAGCAGCGAAATCTTTATCTGCATACCATTTTGCGTCCCAATCTTTTACGATACCGACACGCAAACCGTGTGGATTAACTTTTTGACCCACTCTGTTTCCCTCCTTCTTAAGCTCTTTCTTTAACTACTACTGTTACATGGCTAGTGCGTTTCAAAATTTTGAAAGCTTGACCACGGGAACGAGGATGAATGCGTTTTAATGTAGGGCCTTGATCAACGAAGATCTCGGATACGTAAAGATTGTCAACATTCATATCGAAATTATGTTCAGCGTTTGCGATTGCAGAACGCATAACTTTTTCTACTACATCAGCGCCAACTTTCGGAGTGAACTTCAAGATGGCAAATGCTTCGCCGATGTTTTTACCGCGCACTAAATCTGCAACGATACGGATTTTACGAGGCGCGATTCGGATATGTCTAGCGATTGCTTTTGCTTCCATGTATTATTTCCTCCTATTTTTTGCCTGTAGATTTTTCGTCCTTACCGTGACCTTTGAAAGTACGTGTAGGAGCGAACTCACCTAATTTATGACCTACCATATCTTCTGTAATGAATACAGGTACATGTTTGCGACCATCATGCACAGCAATTGTGTGGCCTACAAAACTTGGGATAATAGTAGAGGCACGGGACCAGGTTTTTACAACTTTCTTTTCGTTAGTTTCGTTTAAAGCTTCAACTTTCTTAAGCAAATGATCTGCTACGAAAGGGCCTTTTTTAATAGATCTGGACACTATTTTATCTCCTTTCCTTTATCCTATTTTGTACGACGTTTAATGATTAAGCTGTTAGAAGCTTTTTTCTTGTCGCGAGTTTTAACACCATGTGCTGGTTTGCCCCAAGGTGTAACAGGATGTTTACGACCAACAGGAGATTTACCTTCACCACCACCATGTGGATGGTCACAAGGGTTCATTACAACACCACGGTTGCCAGGGCGAACGCCCATCCAACGATGACGACCAGCTTTACCAATTACAAGGTTGCTGTGGTCAGCGTTACCAACAACACCTACTGTTGCACGGCACTCTTGACGAACACGACGCATTTCACCAGATGGTAAACGAAGAATAGCGTAGCCATTATCTTTACCCATCAATTGAGCAGATGTACCAGCGGAACGAACGATTTGGCCACCTTTACCGATTTTCAATTCGATATTGTGGATTTGTGTACCGTCTGGAATATTAGCCAATGGTAAGCAGTTACCAGGTTTAATATCGGACTCAGGGCCGGAGAATACAACGTCACCAACTTTTAGACCGTTAGGAGCTAAAATGTAGCGTTTTTCACCATCAGCGTAGTTAAGCAAAGCGATACGAGAAGAACGGTTAGGATCATACTCGATTGTTGCTACTTTAGCTGGAATATTATCTTTAGTACGTTTGAAGTCAATAATACGATATTGACGTTTATGACCGCCACCTTGGTGACGAACTGTCATTTTACCAGTATTGTTACGACCACCTTTTTGGGAAATCTTAGCGAGCAAAGATTTTTCTGGTTTGCTTGCTGTGATTTCGTCGAAGGCGGATACTGTCATAAACCGGCGACCAGCGGAGTACGGTTTAAATGATTTAATTGCCATTAGTGGGCCTCCTTACAACTAGACTCTTAGACACCTTCAAAGAATTCAATGGATTCGCCAGCTTTCAAAGTAACGATAGCTTTTTTGTAATCGCTACGTTTACCTTGTGTACGACCCATGCGTTTAGTTTTGCCTAAAACGCGAATAGTAGCTACTTTTTCTACTTTTACATTGAAGATTTTTTCAACTGCTTGACGGATTTGCACTTTATTTGCAGTCAAAGGCACACGGAAAGTGTATTTGCCTTCTTCCATAAGCATAGTGGATTTTTCGGTAATAACCGGGCGGATTAGTACATCATGTAATTGCATTATCCAAGTACCTCCTCGATTTTTGCGACAGCACCTTTAGTAATGAAGAGCTTATCGTAATGAAGAAGATCGAAAATGTTCATACCTTCGCAAGCCAATGCTTTAACACCTTGGATGTTGCGAGCGGAACGTTCAACATTTACATCACCTTCAGTGATGAACAATACTTTTGCATCACCAACGTTGAAGCTATTGATAATGTTCAACACTTCTTTAGTTTTAGGAGCTGCTAATGTGATTTCTTCCAAAACGTATAATTCGCTATTATTCACTTTATCGCTAAGAGCAGATTTAACTGCTAAACGTCTAGCCTTACGAGGCATAGCTTTGTAATAGCTGCGAGGTTGTGGACCAAATGTAGTACCGCCACCAATCCAGATTGGGGAACGGCTGGAACCGGAACGTGCACGACCAGTACCTTTTTGTTTCCAAGGTTTGCGGCCACCGCCACGAACCATACCTCTAGTTTTTGTTGCATGTGTGCCGAGACGTTCGTTAGACAATTGACGAACTACGGCTTGATGCATTACGGCTTCGTTAACTTCAACGCCGAATACTGCATCGTTTAACTGTATTTCACCGACTTTAACGCCGGATTGATTATATGTTGCTACTGTAGGCATTACATAATCCTCCTTTCGACAAATGATTATTTAACAGGTTTAACCGTGTTGCGAACCATAACCAAGCTACCTTTAGCGCCTGGGATACCACCTTTAACCAATAAAAGGTTACGTTCAGCATCAACTTTCACAACGGATAAGCGTTGTACGGTAACTCTGTAACCACCCATTTGTCCAGGGAGTTTTTTACCTTTGTATACCTTACCGCCGCCACCGGAGATCATAGGACCGATGGAACCAGGTTCACGGTGAGATTTGGAACCATGAGTTTCAGGACCACGGGAGAAGTTATGGCGTTTAATTGTGCCAGCAAAACCCTTACCTTTACCTGTACCCACTACGTCCACCAATTCACCTTCTGCGAAGATATCAGCTGCCAGAGTTTGGCCTACTGTGTAGTCAGCTGCATTAGCTACGCGAACTTCGCGAAGATATTTAACTGGAGCTACGCCAGCTTTGTCGAACTGACCTTTTACAGGTTTTGTTAAATGTTTTTCTTTAATGGAACCGTAACCAATTTGTACTGCTTCGTAGCCGTCTGTTTCAACAGTCTTAACGCGCACTACAACGCTTGGGGTAGTTTCCACTACTGTTACAGGAACTAATTGGCCTTCAGCTGTGAAGACTTGTGTCATTCCTAATTTTTTACCCAAAATAGCTTTAGACATTATCGCACCTCCTTATAGTTTTATTTCAATAGATACACCAGCTGGTAAATCTAAACGAGTGATAGCATCTACTGTTTTCGAATTTGGTTCAAGAATATCGATTAAGCGTTTATGTGTACGCATTTCGAATTGTTCACGAGAATCTTTGTTTACGTGTACAGAACGAAGAATTGTGAAGATATTCTTTTCTGTTGGCAATGGAATCGGACCAGATACCATAGCGCCATTTCTTTTTGCAGTGTCTACGATCTTAGCAGCGCTTTGATCGAGAGCTTTGTGGTCGTATGCCTTAAGGCGAATACGGATTTTTTGCTGTTTAGCCATTATTAATAATTCCTCCTGTCGTCCATTTCGTGAATGGGCTGCTCCATAGAAATTCTCCTCCGCAGAGGCAACCTTCTACTTCATAGTTTAAAAACACAACACTAGAGCGGCATTACTGCCGCTCTGAATGCTGCATGTATTGTGCTCAACGCATCACTACGATGAGCATAAAAGGTTAAATTAACCTTCGATTTCAGTTACAACGCCAGCGCCTACTGTATGGCCACCTTCGC